>NZ_JAKUDW010000019.1:0-78516 GCF_022662595.1 Bacillus cereus group sp. BfR-BA-01524
CATTTCCTTTTGTACTATAATAGAACTTCTTACCAAACGCCGATTCGATATTTTTTATATCTTTGTCCGGCAAGTTAACACGAACGATTCCAGGTCGTTTAGATTTTGTAGTACTTTGATCTACATATGTTGCAACACCGATGCCTTTGCTAAGTTTGTCATAATCTACTTCAAGGATATTCGCCCAGTTCCCCTTCATATTCTTTTGGAAAAACTCTTTATTTTGTGGTGAGAAACTCGTTGGCTCTGTTCCTGCAATTTTTCCAGCCCAGCTACCACCACTCATAATAGACCATGACTCAACAGGTTCACCTTGTCCTGAGTACTTTGTATCATATTCATCTGGTAAACCTAAATCATGACCATACTCATGCGCAAACACACCAACTGCTCCGTCTTCAGGCTCGATTGTATAATCATATGCAGCCATCTTTCCACCCCAGTTCGAAACAGAAGATTTCGTGCCATCAATTGCATATGGTTTTGAACCTAGTTTTGAACGATGTGACCAAATCGCATCATCTTTCAATTTACCGCCGCCAGCTTCTTGACCAACGCCAGCATGTACAACCATTAAATGATCAATAATGCCATCTGGCTCATTTTTATTTCCATCACCATCTTGATCATATTGATCAAATTGGTCATAGTCTGCTAAATTGATTCCTTTTGCTACCGCTGCTTTTAATGCTTCTTTCACAAAATCTTTTGGTCCTAAAGGCCCCTTGTTATCATGCCCAGTACCCGCATCAGCACCATAATCTGATGCTTTTCCTGGAACAGTAAGCCATTCTGTTACAGTCCCATCAACTGTATAGCTACCACCAGATTGCTCTTCATAATATTGCTTAAATGTGTTTATCTTCGATCCATCAAATAAAGTGAATGGTTCATCACCAAATAACATTTTTTGATAATGTTCACGATTAAAGTCCGTAGAATACATGTATCCTGGCTCTTGATCAATATTGTTATGCTTAAAATCGCTAAATTCTACAAGTAAAACAAGTACTTTATCTTTTCGAACAGCTCCATTGTATTCTTCTTGCTTCGCTGATGTAGTAGGTACTTTTCCATTTAATTTCCCTGGATTTAATGCTGCACCTTGTCCAGCTACTGGGCCTACTTCAGGCTGCTGTGCCTGCTCATTTTCCTTCATTTTTGCATCTTTTACTTTTTTCATAAAATCAGAAGCTTCTTGTGTAAGACTATCTCCTGTTAAGATTTCTTTCCCAGGGTTTTCCCCTTTCTTTTTCTCAACATATTTTTCGACAGCCTTTGACGTCTCAGCTTTTGATGCAGATTGATCAATTACCCCCCGTTGTTTTAGTGCTTCTGCCAAACGCTCCTCCGGTATTAAGTGCTCATCTATTGGTAGAGATGATGTTGGTGTCTCAGCATACGCTGCGTGACCTCCAAAAGCAAACGTACTACTTAGTACTGCTGCTGTTGTTAATACGGCTAATGGTTTTAATTTCTTTTTCTTTTTCAATGCATTTCCTCCCCAGTGTCTGCAAATTATCGTTTTTTGCCGATAACAACATAATATTCGTTATAATACGAATATTCAATCTTTTTCAACAAATAAAATGTTGAGAAATATTTTTTATGCAGAGAGAAATACAAAAGATAGAAAAACAAACAGGCTCTCCTATAAATAACAGTGAACTTTTATATGTTCTTAGTTACAATTAAAATCCAGTAAATCTGAGATTTATATTTTTTTAATAAAAATAAGAATTAAATATTTTCTATACTATTTAATCTATGGATTACCATATTACTCACTATTCTCATTATTACAAGCTAATAGTGGTTCATACATCATTATAGCGTGATTCTCCGTTACATATTGATCTTCTATTAACTGTTTCTGTTGATTATATACTTTACGTTGAATCACATTATGTCGTATATAACCGCCCCAGTATGCAGGTTGAATTGAGTGTTCTTTCTCATACACTTCATATTGATAAAGTTGCGGATAGACTGTTCTCCATTCACCAACTAAATATTCATCTGTCATATAAAGGTGAAGTTGATACGGTTGGTCCGTTTCATTTTTAATTTGTAAATCCAAATAGTTATAGGAACAAGTCGCTCCACTCCCAAACGGTTGAGTTCGCCTAGAATCAGGAAAGACATCAAAGCTATGACGATATCGTTCTGTTACTGTCAGTGGTGTATGTAAAGTCATCCAATATATTAAATTCGAAAGCTGACAAAGACCTCCTCCAATACCTGTTTGAAAAGATCCGTAGTGTAATACCATACCTTCTACATACCCTTTTTTCCTCGTAGGCTTACCTATTAAACGCCAGTAAGAAAATGTTTCTCCTGGTCTAATGACGATACCATTTAGTTTTTTAACAGCAATTTTCAAATTAACAACCTTATTCTGTTGATACCACATATCTACATCTTTGAGCTTACGAAGTAATATCGTTCGGTGCTGAATTGCTGTACAAGGTAGTTTTTCTTGTTGGAGCCTTTTTGCATATGTTTTTCCGTCTACTAACCACTGAATGTATCTCTTTGTAGAGTAATACCACGTCCCTAGCATAATGCGATACTTAGACCGCTGTTTAGGACGTAAGTGCACTATATTCATTTTATTCCCTCTCTCTTTCTTCAACTAAATTCTTATATACCTCTAATTCAATGAACTACAGTTTTCTTAGCTGCATAATAATTTTCGTAAATAAAGTGAAACTTTAATCAGCCCTCACCAATCGGGCTTTTACAGGCAGCCCGCCCACCACCTAACTTCTTTGCTTTCGCTGATTTTTGAGGTGGGGGTCTTACTGCCCGGCAAATAGCGGGATAAAAAAGACGCAAAAAAATAATAAATTTACTCTAGTGGAGATTTTATTTTGAGGATTGCTTTATAATTATATGAAACTGCGCTGCAATACGATAAATTGAAATAAACACATTATAAATATAACGAATAATATTAAATAAAAAATAATGAAAATTAAAGAAATTCTAAAGTATTAATATATTTTTCGTAAATATTAATTTGATAATACATTAGACTTTACTATATGTATAAATTCTCTATTCTACAAAACGAAATTTTTTAATGTAAGAAAAAAATATAATTCCCCTTTAACGTTTATACAAGTCTCATCTGGAAAAATTCCCAAAACAATCCGAACCCTTATATTTAGAATAAACGCAAAAAATTGCCACCAGTTAGCTTAACTGGTTGGCAATTTTTTAACGAGAATGCTTTACAAATAGTTGAATTGCTTCTTCTGGTACATAGCACTTTCCATTACTCTCTACAATAATACTTCCTAATTCATACCCTTTACCATTGATACGAATTATATTTTTGTTACCAAATAGTTGTGCTTCTACTTTATTATGTTTTACCACGAGTAACGGGTTTGCTCCTTCGTTTTTGTCGGCTGTTACAGTTGCACCGATTTTCTTAAAGGCTTGTTCACTCTCTAAAAATATTTTATTCGTTACTTCTTCTAAGTTAAAGCCCATCGCTTTCGCCATCGTCTTCGCAATGTCTGTATTTTGGATTAAGCCTTCTGGTTTTTGAGGTCCATAAGAATGTAAGAATACATCCTCACCTGTATGTCCTCCTGTCGTAAAGCCGATATTTGCACGATTAGCCAATAATATAGTAAGGATTCGTCCTACATCCATTTTCTTTTTTGCCGCTTTTAATTTTTCTTTTTCATCATGAGTTAAATTGTCCAAACCGTATAGTTTAGCTACATCTTCTACATTTGATAAATCAGATTTCAGTTTATTTATAGTTCCTTCAAGTGTCATTTCCGCCTTTTTCAATGGATCGATGTATGCAGAAACTGGTGTAGTATTGTATCCTTTTGTCGTATTCCTATTCCCTATAGAGATACCACTGTTACCATGATCAGTTAAAGCTATAAGCATCGTATCCCCATCTTTCTTCGCAAATTGTAACGCCTTTGCTACCGCTTCATCAAATGCCAATACATCACTAATCATCCCAATTGGATCATTAGCATGGGCTGCCCAATCAGGCTTACTACCTTCTACAAATAAAAAGAAACCATCTTTGTCTTTTGATAATGTTTGAATTGCTTTTTCTGTCATTTGAGAAAGTGTTGGTTGTTCTGGATTTGTTGCTATACGATCTATATCAAACGCAAGAGCATGATTTGAGAAAGAGCCCCAAATTTTATTAGATTTGGAGTTCAATAACGCATCTTTCGTTTCAACAAAATCGTATCCTTTGTCTTGAATCACCTTTACTAAATTTTCACCATCTTTTCGGATTCCATTACTTTTCATAGGTAGCAGCGCCGCTTTTCCCCCGCCTAATACGACATCTATATTTTGATATACTTGCTGCTTCGCAATTACGTCAAATTGCTTGCGATTGACATGGTGAGCCGAGAATCCCGCCGGAGTAGCATGCTGAATTTCAGATGTAGCAACAATTCCAGTTGCACGACCAGTACGTTTTGCACCTTCCAATACGTTTGCGACCGGCCGTAACTTGTCCTCTTCTTTTATTGGCTTTAAGTTAGGTGAATTTACAATAGAAGGTAGTACGCCTACATATCCTGAATTCGATTTATTTCCAGTTGCTAATGCTGTTGCTGCTGGCGCTGAGTCTGTAATAGCTGATTCCGCCGAAAACGTACGAACACCTCCTGTTACAATTTGATCTAACGTAAGCGGTGCCCCTTTATACCAGCGAGCCAATGTTGTCGCCGTTGAACTCGTTCCGTCCATAACCATCATAATTATATTTTTAGGCTGGTGTTCTACTTTTTTCACCTTAGCTTTGGCCGCATGATAATTCATCATACTTTCCGTACTTAATACGCTTACTATTATAGCTCCCACTAATAGTAATTTTTTCATCTTCACACCATAATTCACCATGATTGTTCCTCCATAAACTTTGCATTCATTTAAATACACCTTATTTCCTTTTTCATTCCACAACCTACATATGTTTTATTAGTTCCCAATTCTCATAAAGCTAACAATAGTTACTTTCTCTTTCTTTCCTTAATTAAATACCGGTATGTGTCATCTATCTTATAAAAAAGATTTAGCATCCTTTTCATTAATTACTTGTTTAACAATAAATCCTCGATTAAAAGGAATAAAAATTTATTGTTAAACAATAAATTTCATGTTAAATTAATAAGATAATAAATAAATGAGGTGCTTTTTATGAAACAAGGATCAACACTCTTTTTAAAGACCGTTGTGATTCTGATCGGTATCCCTGTTCTTGCTATGTGCATTTTTTTAGTCCCTAAAATAGGAAATTTCGCCGCAGAATTATATCCGGATATTGCATATATTAAATATCTTGTATTTATCAATTTATACGCAACAGCAATACCTTATTACTTCGCACTGTACCAAACATTTAAGCTTTTAAACTATATTGATAAAAACAACGCATTCTCAGAGTTATCTGTAAAAGCTTTAAAAAATATTAAGTACAGCGCATTGGCAATTAGTGTATTATATGTATTAGGTATGCCACTTTTCTATCTCGTGGCAGAGAGAGATGACGCCCCTGGCATTATTATTATCGGAATGATTATGATTTTTGCTTCAATGGTAATCGCGGTCTTTGCTGCCGTTCTCCAAAGACTATTAAAAGATGCTATAGATATAAAATCAGAAAATGATTTAACGGTCTGAGGTGAATAATATGGCAATTATTATTAATATTGATGTAATGTTAGCAAAAAGAAAAATGAGTGTAACAGAACTTTCGGAGAAGGTTGGAATTACAATGGCTAACCTTTCTATCTTGAAAAATGGAAAAGCAAAAGCAGTCCGTTTTTCAACTTTAGAAGCCATTTGCAAGGCATTAGAATGCCAACCGGGGGATATTTTAGAATATCACCCTGAAGATACCGAATAAAAAGAGTCCTTCATATGAGTAATGGGTTCAGTTTAGGAAGAGAAAAATGCTAATAAACATTAGAAATAACAAACTAAAACGCTCAGAAAATATTCTGAGCGTTTTTTATTTCCCTCTTCAACTAAAGCACCAGTTAGTGTAAAAAGCTATTTCACCATTTGTATGGCTAACTTATCTTTTAACATTGACCTATATGAGTCAATTTCATATTTTGTATTATTGATTTTTTCTTTTTTCATTTTTAACATATCGAATATTTCTAATTCTAAATTCCTTCTAGCTTCAAGAACTTTTATCGCTCCTTCTACACCTGAATGGTTATGTTCTTTTCCATAGCCTTGGTTAGTGTAATAGTCGATAATTCCTGTGGACCATTCTGGAGTTCTTTCTTTTAACGCCTTCCTAAATGAAAATTCAAGATTATCTTGTTCTACATACAATAACATTGGATTTAAATTCTCTATGATTTTTGCAACTTTCATTACATAATTTATCATTTTTTCTTTTTGTTCACCATATTTAATCATCCCAATAGTTAATGGATTTTGTATGAAACAACATTCAAAAATATAAACCTTATTGTCTTCTAGAGCAATTTCAGTAAAGTCATTCCATTTATCAGCAATTAATTCAACATTTTTATCGAATGGTAATTCATATATATCATTTTTTAAAATAATGTTAAATAATTCGTCCGAAAACTGGTCACCAAACTCATTTTTTATCTTTCTGTATGGTAATAAATAATTGCTTCCTTTTTTTAGAACTTTCTTAAGGAGCACTTCTTTAAAACCTCCACTGTTAGATAATAATCTATCGAACTCAAATTTATTAAAACAAGATACACCATCATAGTCGGCTGGGTGGTTCAAATTTCCCTCTAAAAATAGTTCAACTTCAATTTTATTTTGGCTTAGAATTTCATTTATTAGCTTTGCAGTGGTTGATTTTCCAAATCCAGGTAACCCTTCTACTATTATTAGTTTTGTATTCATAGTTATAAACCCCTATCTTCAAAGTATTTAACCAAGATTAAAAAAATCACTTACTCCACTACAATCACCCCTTCAAAATATGATATTTACCATTTCCTTTGAAAAAACCTTCTTAAAGTAATCTGACCGCTAGTTTAAGAACATTTTTTCACAATCTCTATAATTATTTTAACATAAATTTTCCATTTATCTTGTTATTTAGAACACTATTTAACTATATAAAATTGCTTAAACACTGTACTAACAATAAAAAAAGGGTTGCTAAATCATATGTGATTTACATCCCTAATTTGTGTGTTATTTTATATTTTCTCTCCGGTAACTGAACCCGTTATCATACGAAAAGGACTCTTTTTATTTCACATTACGGTGCAAAACTAATTTGACCAGTAAACAATAGGATAATTGCTATAATCCAAAATATAAAAAATGATGAGGACAGTATTAATGAAAGAATAGCAACCCCCTTCTTTTCTGTTTTTTCGTCATTGTGATTATTGAAAGCATGATACCTACACCTGTCAGGGCAATTGTAATATAATCTCCAACTATATTACCTGCATTCGCTATCCTTGTTGGCGTTATAAAAACGAATAGAAAACACAAAATACCGATGAGTAAAGATATATAGCTTATTATACTGTACTTCTTTTTAGGAACTATTTCTGTTTTCATACTAATCCTACCCCTTCTAAATAGCTATGAATTCATAGTAGCACAAATAACCATAATTTGGTTACAATAAAAAAACAGATACAGTGGAAACTTCCACTGTATCTGTTTTTTTATTTAATAAATAACCCTGCTATTTCTTCTTTTTCATTATAAGTTATAATAAATGTCCGTTGTTCTTTACTATATTTCGCTACAAGAATAACTGTATATAAACCATTTTTTTCTTCAATCGATTGTTTTTCAATTTTTTCGAACGTACCAGCTTTCTCAATTACAGGTGTAAGATCTTTCATTTTTTCTTCTGGTAATTCAGCTTTCATTTTACTATCAAATTTTTCATGCACTTCTTTATACTTTGCCTCATTTAATAATGATACAATTTCTTCCGCCTTCGGAATAAATTTTTTTGACGTACTTTCATCTACTTTATTACCGGTACAAGCTGCGAGCGCGAACGCCGCGATAGCACTTATAATAATAAGTAACATTCTTCTCATTTTAATACACCCCTTCTTTTTAATATGAAACTATGGCTAAAAACAAGTACAGCAGAAATTGCGATTGAAACTTCTACAGCAATGATCCCATTTGTTCCTGGTACATATAGTGGTATAATACCTGCTAATGTATTTACAGCTCCATGAATGAGTATAGCGAAAACAACATAACGAAATTTCTTTTGGACTACAGCTTGCAATACAATGAAAGAAAGCCCAATATGCAATACCATCGCAAAGATACGCTCAATACCGCCGAAATAATAACTATCACCATTTTGGATGACTGTTTGTGACAATAATAAGGATATTACCGGGATACCAACTATCAATACTGCCTCAATACCACCATGCCCTGCTCCAAATAAAAAACCAGATTGCCAATCTCGTTGTTTCATAAAATAGCGCATTGCGATAAAACGAGCTTTCTCTTCAAAAATACCTGCTGATAAACTAAGCAAAAGTACAAATAGTACAGGCTGCGTAACAGAAAACATTTGAAAATCTGTGCTAGTTCCATTTAAATAATTCAGTATTGGTATGCGAATTAATATTTGTGATACAACAAAAGCCAATACACCTAACATATATGGAAAATAGCGTTTCTTCCAAAAAGCATATAAAAGTGCTACAAGCGGTAAACCAAAGCTAATCATTGTTGTAAAAATAAGACCATTCATCTCGCTTCACCTCTTACTTGAAGTGTATAAAAATAAGTGAAGGAAGTATGTAGTTATTTCTTATTCGGTTTCATTTTCATCATAGATGGTCATTTTATCTCTTTTAATATGAATGTTTGCGTGAAATAAGGACTTACATAAGTTGTTTCTAATGTCGCGTTATTTGTTTTGTTCATGATTCTTTTTAACGAGAATAACCCGTATCCTCTCGCCCCTTCTTTACTGGAATGGTTTTTCTCATAAATTTTTTGCAAATTAATCACTTCACTCTTTGAACTATTACGTACAATAAAATACTGCCCTGAATCCATTTCAAAGAATGCGATTTGCAATATCTTTTCCTCGCTATGTACTGCTTCTTCAATTGCATTGTCTATTAAAACCGAGATGATGCGAATAAATGAAATGATCGTCATCGAAATACTTTCAATTTTCTCCGGTATATCAAGCATTACTTTTAGGTTTTGTTGCTGGGCAGTGCCAACTTTCGCTCTTAATACACTTCTCACTTCAGGAATATGTATGCGAGATAATTTTGCAATATCAAGTTCATGATCATTTATTGTTTTTAATGTAGGAGCTATAACATCATAATACACTTGCTCAATTTCCTTCACATTTTTTGTACGTATTCCCTCTTCTAACGATAGTAATACATTCATATAATCATGACGGAAACTAGCAAGCTCATCATGCATATCCTCTAATTTCTCCACATAATCTAATAACTCCTTATCTAAACGTTTTTCATGCTCTTCTCGTAATTTTTCTTTCGATAGGTGTGAGCTTATTAGTACAATGATTATTAATAATAAAAATACAATAATCGCTGAAATATAACTTACTTCACTGTATTGTTGATTTAATTGCGCTAAAAACTCAGTAGATGGCCTAGTTAAAATTAGTTCAATAACGAATCCGATAATTAATAATATATAAGTTACATAGTATAGCGGACTACCTACTATATATTGAGCAATTTTTCGTATTCTTTTACGAGCTACTAAAATACCGATAAAAGTAAGGATTGATACAATAAGATGAATCATGCTACCTGTCCATAAATATAAATTGAATGGCGTTAACATAAAGATTTTCATTCCTAAATCGAAAAGCAACATTTTCACTAACGTTATTATCACCATACTAACTAGTGCAGAATATAAATTATGCTTAAATTTCAATTCATTTTGCATTAACCCTAAACTTATTAGAAATAACACAATGGTACTATTCAACTCTGGGTATCTTGTTACTGTTACGACAATAGCAAGTAGAATAATGAATACCGTACTTAAAGCTATTAACATTCTAACTGACAATCTGTTGTACCGGATTAATTGAATGTATAAAAATGTATGGCTCATACTAGTAAGCAATATTGCAAATAAATCATAAATATACATTACATCTCACCCTTTAACATATTACGTACTTTACTCACTAAACGACGTGATACTGGAATACGCTTCCCGCTTTTTAAAACTATCATTTTTTGCTTCACATCGTAAGAAGACATTTGCTTCGTATTCACGATATATGATTGATGACAACGAAATAAACGTTCATCTATTAATTCAATTTCCTTTAAAGTCCCGTAAAAATAAACGATTCGATCTAACGTCACTAATGCTAGACGATGCGGTTCATCGGTCATAACATATTCAACTTCTTGAAATGGAACTCGCACAGTCGCATTACTATTTTCAACGATAAAATCATCGGATGGAATGAACTGCTTATTACGTGCTTCATATTGAAGTAAACATTGTTCCAAAAACATATATCGCTCTTCGTATGGTAACCCTTTATCAATAAAGGTTAAAGCTGATACCATATATTGATATGAAATAGGTGCAAATTCAGAATGTGTCGTTACAAACACAATAATCCCTTGCGTATCATACTTTCGTATTTCTTGCGCCACTTGTAAACCTTTACGCTCTTCTCTTTTTATCTCTATATCTAAAAAATAGATTGGGATATACTTCGCCTTAGGAATGTTATTAATGATGGTTTCACTTTTACTAGTCACCTCTATAAAATCAAAAGGCAACATATACTCCTCACAAATCTCCTCAACTAGTTGCTTCATTTGCTGCGCTTGTATGACATCATCTTCTAAAATGAAAATACTCATGTTATCACTCGCTTTATTGAAATCTTTTTATTTATAGATTTATCTATAACTATGTAATTCAAATTGTTATACTAATCTCCTTCTCAAGAATTGAAATAATTAATTTGCTATCACATAGAGAAACCTCAACTATTCAAGCAAAAAGTTGAGGTTTTCTTCAAACTATTTATAAAGGAATTTCCTATCATTCACTACCTTAAAAAATTCCGAGTAATGCGCTAAAGAATAATCCGCTACATCACAATTTCCTTGAAACATACATGTTGAAATACCTAATTCTTTTGCAGGTATTAAATCTAACTCCCTGTCTCCAATAGCTAGATCAATATTGTACTTTTTATGCAGATGATTATAAGATAAAGCGTTCGGTTTTCGTGGGAAACCATCGTCAATTGTAACCATGTCTACGAAGTATTTGTCCCAGCCGTAATATTTTAAAATTTCCATAACCCCTGCCCTATGTTTATGGGTCATAATCACATTTTTATCTGCAAATTTCAAAACCTCTTCGACACCTGCAAAAGGTTTCATATCTTTTGGAGTGAATTTCCCCTTCAAAATTTTAATCTTTTCTTCCTGTTCGCATGAAATATTATAATACTGAATTGCATGTGAGTATGATATTTTCAAGTTTTTGTATATTTCTTGTTTATCTACTGTATCACCTAATACTTCAGATAGCATCATTGTATATGCAGGATACGTATCAAATAACGTCCCATCAAAATCCCATAAAATATTCATTGTATTCACCTTTCTATTTTCTAATCATTGTATAAGTAAGTTCGCTCTTTTCTGTGGTGTTTCACTTTCTAAATAGTAATCCTCGGCTTTCCAATACCTATTCTCAAACTTTGAAAGGTTTTTCTGCGTTTCTTCACTCTCACGTAGAAATCTTGTCTCTCTTGGACAATCCAAGTACACCATATAATGAAAGAAATCTCTCCATTCTTTTCGCTGTAGAAAAACACCTTCAATTACAATTACGCCTACTATGGGAATCTGTACTTTTTTCATTTCGCATGAATCTATCACATTATTATAGAACGGTAAATTCAGTTTTGTTTCAGTTTGTAATTTTTGAAAAAACTTCTGCCGAAGCGACTCAATATCCCATTGTAAATAATAATACTCATACCACTCTTCATATCCAGTATGATATCGTTTATTACGCTCTACTATATGGTCATCGATATGGAAAATATGAAACGGAATGCTTTCTTGTTTCATATTTTCCTTTAAGTTTGTTACAAATGTTGTTTTTCCTGATCGACTTAAACCATCTATACCTAGAATGAACCTATTTTCTTTATGTTTCTTCATTATATTTATAAGCTCATTTGTACGCATTACTTCTTCCACTCTTCTTTTAATAAAGAGTATAAAATCGTATCATGAGCAACTTCATTTTGAATCATATGTTTTCGAAGTAATCCTTCTTCTTGAAACCCTGCTTTACTTAATAATTTTTGAGAAGCTTTATTTTCTACATATACAACAGCTGCAATTCTTATCAGTTGCAACGTTTCAAACCCGTAAGTTAAAATCGCCTGTAACGCTTCCGTTGCATACCCTTGTCCCCAATATGTATCGTCTAATTCATAACCAATTTCAGCTCGCTTATGATGATTGTTTATTAAATGAAATCCGCACGTTCCGATTAATTGGCCCGTCCCTTTTTTCTCTATTCCCCAGCGAAATACACTTCCCTCCTCATAACGATTTTTAAACGTTTGAATAGTTGTTTTCGCTTGCTCAATATTTTCGAAAGAATCCATCCCGAAATAACGTATAACAGATTCTTTTGAAAAATAACGGAACATCGTTTCTGCATCTAACAGTGTTAGTTCTCTTAATTGTAAACGTTCTGTTTCTAGTTTCGGAAACCCCATCTCTTTTTCTCCTTCTATTCTAATGAACTGCAAATTTCAATATAATTTCCATCTGGATCGGCAATGTATGCAATTGTTTGTCCCCATGGTTTCACAATTGGTTCGACTAAAACCTTAATTCCCTGCTCTCTAAATTTCTCAATCGATTCTTGTACATGATCAACAACGAATCCCAATTCAAAATGAGAAGATTGTAACTCACCTTCTGTAAGTGGTAGTCCTGTTAATTCTTTCACATCTTGCCTCGTGTTCATCGCTAAAATTGTAGAACCAGTATTAAATTCAATATATGTACCATGCTCTGCTTTTATAGGTAACTGTAAAATATCTTTATAAAACGTTAAACATTCTTCAAATTTTTCTACATATAAAATAATGTACTTCATTTTTAAATTCATTTTACATCCCCCTTTATATCCATCCCTAAAATTTCGACAAAAGTCTCATAAAAACCTTGTTCCCTATAGTAACGAGCACAAAAAAATGAGGCCGATTTCTCGGCCCCCCAGCTTATTGGCATAAAACAGGAGATTTGGTTTGGACATAACCAGTTCGTACTTTTATTATATTTTATTTTTTCTGAATTTTGAATACTTTAAATACCCATTTATATTGAGAAAGTTTTTTTGCTTGCATAAAATTAATGAGTTTAAGAAATGCTACAAATGGAGGTGTATACATATGGAACCAATGCTATGTCCAAGCTGTAAAACGAACCGTACTCGCTTTAATATTCTTGAGCAACAAGTAAAACCAGTCAAATTAAACCCACAAACTGGTCAAGTAGAAGAGGAATACACAAATGAAACGATGAATGCTTTTCATATGGCCTATCAAGGACCTACTTACCGCGTCCAATGCGCTGTATGCGGACTCGTTGAAAACCCAGAACAATTTATTAAACCTGCACAAAATCAGTCTTTTTCTTAAACATTTTTATTACCCCCCACCGATTTTTTGTAGGGGGTTTTTCGATTTAATATGTTAATCAAAAATGTTTTTCTTCCTTATTATAAGTTACACCCCACACCTCTTTAGTCATCTTTTATTTTTTTGATCTTCGATATGAATCATTTTTTCTTCATTTATCATTTCGGGGTTATGTGTGTGTGGTCTTCGTAACTGTTAATTTTGTGCCTTTATATAGATTTTTATTATATAAAAAAAAGTGAACAAAAATACAATTATATAGAAACAAAAGAAGTTGATTCCGGTATTCCCCCCTAAAACATCAACTTCTTTTTAACTCTACTTTTTATTATAATATTTCACTTTTTAATTTCTTAATTTTCCAAGAGAGCCTTATAAAGAAGTATATCCACATACAACCTGTAAGACCTGTCATAACTTTCGCCCAAATTGGCACTCTTGATTCCATTGGGCTTAAAAATAGGTTATACGTTGATGGTAATATACTTGCTGATATAATAACAAGGAATAGCAATAACTCATTTAGTTTTTGTACCCTCGTCTCCTTTTCTGAGTATATATCAGGTAATTCATTTACCTCCTCTACTTCCTTGCAAAAATAATTCCATCTTGTGAAACTTGTTACGCGTTCCCAACCTGACATTTCGTATATTTCGAAGTACTCTTGTTGTTGTTCTTTCGAATCTCTATAAACCAATCTAAAATCAGCTTTATATATTACATCTTTTGGCTCAGTTTTCTTAAAGGTATACATTAAATTGTATTTTTGTAATGCCCAACCTTGTTGATGCATCTTTCGTAAAAAAGCTTCTTCTTTTTCTAAATTCCATGCCGTAAAAAATTTGAATACCCTTTTTGTTTCCATCTTCCATTCACTCCCCTAATATACTATTCCCATTTTTAACTGAACGCTGTAATCTGTTGTACTCTAGCTCCAACACTTCTCTCCCAAACGGAGTTAATTCATAGCACTTCTTTCTATCTGTAGAAGCCACTTCAACTATTAACTTCTCTTTTAGTAACTTTGTCGTATTCCCGTATAAAGTACCTGGACCGAGCTTTACTTCCCCATTTGTCATTTCTTCTACCATTTGCATAATTCCGTATCCGTGCATTGGTTTCACTAGTGATAACAATATGTAATATGTCGCCTCTGTTAACGGAATATATTTTTTCGCTTTCGTATTCATTATAACCACCTCCGATACATCGCTTTCTGATATATCGACCTACGATACATCGTATATCGATATTTTATAACTACATTCCAAAATATGCAAGTATAATTTAATAATCGGATATTTATTTCTTCGAATTAAAAATTCATATTAATTTTCTGAATAATTTGTTAAAATATAGAAATATCCGTTTATATTTTGAAAGGAATGATACATATGATAAATAAATTGAAAGAAAACATAGGATCTGTTTTTGTCGGTAAAGAAAATGTTATTGATCTATTACTCGTTTCATTGCTTGCTGATGGGCATGTACTACTCGAAGATGTGCCTGGTACTGGGAAAACACTCCTTGCGAAAACACTTTCTAAAAGTATTGGTGGTAATTTTTCTCGCGTTCAGTTTACCCCTGATGTACTTCCAAGTGATGTGACAGGTATTGAATATTTCAATCCGAAAACGAGTGAATTCGAATTAAGACTTGGACCAGTCATGACCAATATTTTGCTTGCTGATGAAATTAACCGCGCTATGCCGAGAACACAGTCTAGTTTATTAGAATCGATGGAAGAACGACAAGTAACGCTTGAAAAGCAATCTACTCCTCTTCCGAAACCGTTCTTTGTTATTGCAACGCAAAATCCAATTGAATCACAAGGAACTTTTCCTCTACCAGATGCACAGCTTGATCGCTTTTTAATGACCATTTCAATTGGTTATCCATCTCCAGAGGATGAACTACAAATGATGCGACGTTTTCGTAGCGATGTACCACCTGAAAGCGTCAAACCTGTTATTTCTTTAGAAGATATTTTAGAAGCACAGAAACGAGTAAAAGAAATTTTCGTATCAGGACCGTTAGAACATTACATTATTAAACTTGCTCATGCCACAAGAAATCATGATTACATCGCTAACGGTGTAAGTCCACGTGCCACACTTGCTTTAGTGCGCGCCGTACAGGCGTTAGCCTTTTTACGAGGAAGAGAATATTGTACGCCTGAAGATATACAATTGTTAGTTCCTTCTATTTGGAATCACCGTATCGTCTTATCAATGGAAGGTGCATTACGTACGACAAAAAATGAAATTATACAAAGGATTTTAAAAGAAGTTGACGTACCAGTGGAGATTGAGCAAGCATGAATGGACAGCGCGTTGTAACTGTACCTTTATTTTTCCAACTCCATATTATTCAACTAACTGTACCAGGCGCTATACTATTCACATTTTTTATGCCACAACGAATCATTATGTTTCTCTTTTTCTTCTATTATTTATTTGCGTTTTTCATTTATAAATATGTCGCTTACATAGAGAAAAAATTTGAAGTGGTAAACGAGAAACAAACTACTCGGCTTTTTCCTAATGAATCTGGGCAATTTTTTATTCATTTAAAAAATGGAGCGAATATACCACTCGTTAACGGTGTTTGTTATTTTCATTTAAATTCTTCCCTTATACCACAAAAGGATCAAGGAATTGAACAAATATCAAAAACACTATTCTCTTTTCCATTTTCACAACCCGCACATTCGGCGCAAAAATGGGATTTAACATTAACCGCAACGAAGCGTGGTGTGTTTCAAATTGAACAGTTCGAATGTGTCTTAAAAGATCCTTTTCATCTTTTAACTGTACATTTGCCCATTTTTGATAAATTACGAACTGAAATTATTGTGTATCCTTCTCCTAAAGAAGTAGCAGGTTTGCAAGAACTTCAGCAACTTTTAAACGGATCTTATCGAACGAATTTTTCTTTTTACAATGATGAAACATCTATTATTGGTGTTAAACGATATGAACGTGAGTCTTTCCGTTCTATTCATTGGAAAGCATCTGCTAAAATGCAATCATTACAGGCGAAGCAATATGAGCCTGTAAAAAATTATAGTTGGACGATTTGTCTTTCTTTAGCTGCTGATCGCGGATTTGGTTGGAAGGATAATATAGAAGACCTTATTTCATTTGCAACATACATTTGTCAATACGCAACGAAGCATCAAATACCGTTTGAACTATTTATTAGTGTATTAGCTGAAGGTGGTCCTCTGCACTTACCATTAAACGAAGGACAAACACATTATGGAGTGGCTTTAGAGGAATTAGCGCGTATTTCAGATGATAGTACGTTACTTCCGAAACAAGGATTTCTTCATTATGTAACGAGAAAAAGAGAACGATCGTCTACAATGATATACATTGGTTTACAGAGAAATGAACTCCCTCTGCTCTCTCAGCCTACGTTTCTCATTAATAACGAAGGGATGGTGGAAAAGCTTGAAAACTTGGCTCTATCACGTTCATGACTTTATTCTGCTCCTCCTCCTTTCGTTATTAACAGAAAGGGATGAACTTGTTGCTATTGCTATATTTTTAGCAACAGGATATGTAGGAGTACTTCTTATCCATAAACTAATGAAGAAAAAAAGAACCGGTTTTGTCATACTGTTAATTACTCAAATAATCGGTTGTTCACTCTTTCTCCCTTTCTCTCTATTTGGCACAATTATGTTACCGCTTTTCTTCTTTATCGTACATGTAGTCGGACTAGGATATCCAGCTCAAAAGTCATTAGGTGGTATTGTATGGTTCGTCTTTTCAGCTATATTTTATGCACCTTTTCCACCATTATGGAAACTGTTACTATTAGTCTTACACATTATGATTGCATTTTGGTTAACTGGGGCTAATCGTAATCAACAGTTATTACGTTTCGCTTCTCTTATTACGATTGGAATAATTAGTGCTTTTCTTATTCCTATTTTCCCATACATCCGGCTTCTTTTTTCTTATGTCGTACAAGTAGTTGCTTTAGGATTTGGATACGCCATTAATCCGTTATTTTCGGCAGCTGAATCAAAAGAAACAGACGATTTTTGGGCGAATAAAGGGAATTTAAAGGACCCTCAAATTAAAGATGAATTTGGACAGCGTGATTTTGATCCAACTCTCATAAATAGCATTACTATAGTAGTTTGTACAGTCATTGCTATTTACGTCGTTTGGAAAATAATAAAAAGACGTAAATATTTAAGTTTACCAAATATTCCTGCCTTCGAATCTACTATTATCACTGATAAAGAAGGAATGAGCCAAAAACGTTTGAAACGAAACAAACCGCCACATAACGAAATTCGAAAAGAGATTTTTAAGCTTGAAAGTAAGTTAACTCCCCCTTTAAATAGAAATCGAGGAGAAACTATTGAAGCATGGTTACATAGAATAAATCGTGAAGAAGATGTAAATATCGAGAGTCATATTATTATAGATACTTATAATACAGTGCGTTATTCAAATGGTGAGGATATGATGCTACTTCAGGAATTTAAGGAAGAAGTTCATAAGCTATATGTGTATCAGAAGAGTTTGAAGAAAAGAAAAAAATAACAAAAAGACTCCTATTTTAATAGGAGTCTTTTTATACTTCTACGTTGCTTTTTAAATGGAAGCATTCTTCCCTGCTTCAATTTCTAATGACTCTTCATGCCACCAAAGTGTTTCTTCAGGGTCTTCTTTAGCGATTAGGTGTGCTTCTTTTTTCGTTTCTACTGTAGGATATGAACCTTTTAGCGCACGCCCTGAAGTCGTAACAAATAATACACTAAATACAACTAATCCAATAATACTTACACCCGTCAAATAAAATGCTGGCGCAAGCGGGTTACCAGTTGCATGAACTAAGTATGAACATACGAGCGGTGTTGTTCCACCGAATATCGATACAGAAATATTAAATGAAATCGAAAGTGCTCGATAACGTACATCAGTGAAAAAGAGTGATGGTAATAATGAAGGTAATGTTCCTTCATATACACTTAAGAAGAAACCTAGTACGAAAATACCTGCAAATATAGCTGCAATATGTCCGTTACCTATTAGTAAAAATGCTGGAATTGCAAATACAGTTAAACCAAGTAAACCAATTTGCACGACGCGTTTATTACCAATTTTATCACTTAATTTACCGAAATATAGTGCTAGTGGAATCATAAGTGCCATCGTAATAGAAATAATTAATAAGCCCGTTGTTTCTTTGACTTTAAGTACTTGAGTTAGATAAGAAGGAATATACGAAAGAATCATATAATTCGTAATATTAAAGAAGGCGACAATTACTGTGCTTAATAAGAAGTCTTTTTTGTGATATTTAATAATATCCATAAATGAAAATTGTTCATTGTCTTCAGATTCCTCTTGTGCTTTTTCCATCTCTTCAAAGATTGGAGATTCATCTAGATGACGGCGTAAGTATAAACCGACCAAACCAATTGGTGCAGCTACTAAGAACGGAATACGCCATCCCCAGCTGAGCATTTGCTCATCTGTTAACAATAACGTCAAAATGGTAACAATTACCGATGCAGCAATGTAACCTGAGAGTGTTCCAATTTCAAGACCACTACCGAGTATACCACGCTTTTTATCTGGAGAAGATTCTGCGATATAAACCATTGCTCCTGAATATTCGCCGCCTGTAGAGAAGCCTTGAATCATTCGGGCAACTAAAAGTAGTATTGGTGCCCATACACCAATTTGTTCATAGGTTGGTAGTAATGCGATGAATAATGTAGAAAGTGCCATTAAAATAATAGTAGTACTTAACACGATTTTTCGGCCGTACTTATCTCCTATTCTACCAAAGAATACACCTCCGATTGGTCGAACTAGAAAGGCTGCTGCAAATGTACCGAATGTAAGTACAAGTTGCAATCCACTATTATCAACACCTGAGAAGAATAATTGACTTAAGATAACCGCTAAATACGCGTATAATCCGAAGTCAAACCACTCCATTGCGTTCCCTATACCAGTAGCAATTACTGCTTTCCTGGCTTGTTTAGGATTGACAATATTAACGTCTTGAGGTTCAAAATTTAAATCATTATTTTGTTGCATATAATAAAACAGCTCCTTTTTAATTTAACTTCTTTAAGCACACCTTCTCTTATTGAATAAAATTAATTCGAAGCACTTAAGGAAAATTAACGTCTCCTTATCTGTTATTATTGTTTCACATAATTAAATATTTGTCCAATGAGATGCTCCATAGGTTAAGTAATTTATTAAAATTAAAAAGCTGAAGAAGGCGCTATATGAGTACCTTTTTCAGCTTTTTAATTTAATTTGTAAATTTATTTTTTTCACCCTTATTTTCTTCCTATTTGAATAGAAATCAAGGTACTTTTTCATTAAAGTTTTTAAACACTTGTAGCTGCTAAACTATACATACAAGAGATAAACTCCTTAACAAATGCATCAATTTCTTCTTTTGTAATTATATATGGAGGAAGTAAACGAATGATGTTCCCTTGTGTAACATCAACTAATATCCCCTTCTCCATTAGCTCTACCTGTAATTTCTTCACATTTTCATTCGCATCATTCAAACTAATTCCAAACATCATGCCAGCATGACGTACTTCCCCAATATAATAAGAATTTTCTTTCTGAATTTCTTGCAATTTATCATTCAAATAAAGTGACGTTTCATACGCTTCTTGCATTAAACCATCGTCAATCAATGCGTTTAATACCGTTAACCCTAAAGCCGTTCCCATTGATGAATGAGCAAATGTTGTGCCGTGATCTCCTGGTGCGAATACATCACATAACTTTTCACCTACAATAATTCCGCCAAGCGGTATCCCGCCTCCTGCACCTTTACCAATTTGAATAATATCCGGTGTAATATTGAAATTTTGATAAGCAAATAGTTTGCCAGTTCTCCCCATACCACTTTGTACTTCATCGACGATCAGTAGTACATTATATTTCTCACATAAGTTTTGAACACCATGTAAATATTCACTTGATAAAGGGTATATCCCCCCGCTTCCTAATACAGGCTCTAGCATAATCGCAATTGGATTTTCTCTAACAATTGTTTCTTCTAATTGCTCTATATTCTCGCGCTCTACTTCATATACTGGAATCGATGTTTTAGGGAAATTTTGATATACACTTTCCTGTCTCGTAAAATGAAGTGCTCCTAACGTACGCCCGTGGAAACTATTCTTCAGTACTACAATTCCTTCACGTTCTTCACCCTTATTAGCTCTATATTTATCAATTAATTTCAACGTTGTTTCTGTCGCTTCCGTACCAGAGTTTGTAAAAAAGACTTTTCCGTTTTTTAAAGAGCAATCAACTAATTTCTTTGCATATTCAATTGCAACTGGGTTTAAGAAATGAAACGGTAAATGTAACGATTTCGCAACTTGCTCCATTGTCGTTTGGACAATTTTAGGATGATTGTATCCTAATACATTTACTCCTACGCCAGAAAATAAATCTAAATACTCTTTACCATCTACATCATACAGTTTACACCCTTCTCCTCTTTCCATTGCAACCTCTGTACGACAATATGTAGACATCATATATTCTTTATCTAATTGAAACCAATCCGACATGTTAAATTCCTCCTAGTTATTTTCCCTTTTTTAACGTTCATTCTCTATATAATCGTTTATAAATTAAGTTTTAAGATTGAAATTTTAATAGTTGTTTTTTTCCACTTTTTTAGTAAAACGTGTGCTTTCTCTTCCCGATATTCATTTTTCCATAATTTCTTCTATTTCAACAGGTCCACTACATATGTGTTTTTTTCATCTAGCGGTATGTTACTGCTTTGAACTTTGCATGTCGTACATAATTAGGGCTATAGAATCATATTTAGTAACAATGGACAAAAAAGATTTGGAGGCTATATCGATGGATGAAAACTATGATAAACAAGGGCAACCTATACTAGGGAAAGACTTTAATGAAAATGACGAACGTAATGAACAAGCTAAACTTCACTCTCAAACAGTTGGTTCACGTGGACCCGTACTAGAGCAAGATAGTGTACTGCATGAGTCATTACAACAATTTATTCATGAAAAAATTTTAGAAAGACCCGTTCATGTAAAAGGATTTGGTGCGTTCGGTTATTTTCAAACGATATATTCGATGTCTGAACATACTAAATTAAGTTTTTTACAAAATTCTAATGAGAAAGTTCCTGTTATGGTGCGATTTTCGTTAGCTGTTAGTACGAAAGGAACACCGGATACTGCAAGAAATGTACGCGGTTTTTCCACAAAATTTTATACAAAAGAAGGCATTTTTGACCTTTTATGTAATCACATTCCTGTTTTTTCTGTTCGTGACCCAATGCGTTTCCCTGAAACGATTCAAGCATTATTGCCTTCACCTAAAAATAACTTAATAGACCCTGATAGATTTTGGAGTTTTGTCGCTAAAGCACCTGAATCTATTCATTTTGTTGTCCATTTATACTCTAATAATGGTACAGCCAAAAGTCTTCGCCACATACCAGGACATAGTGTAAATACATACGTTTGGAGAAATGCGGAAGGTAATCGAAAGTATGTAAAGTATCATTGGTACCCATTTGAAGGTGTACAGTACATTACTAGTAAAGAAGCAATTAAACTAGCTGCCGAAAATCCTGATTATAGCGGGAAAGATTTATATGATGCAATTGAAAATGGTAAACCAGTGGAGTATGGTTTATACGTCCAGCTCATGGATCCGAAAAATGAAGCGCACCTTTCTTATGATCCTTTAGATGACACAAAAGTATGGGATGAACAGACGTATCCTCTCATACCAGTCGGGAAAATGGTATTAAATAAAAACCCTGAAAATTTTATGGAACAAGTAGAAAAAGTCGCATTCTCCCCTTCTAATTTACTGGATGGCGCAGAACTATCAGATGATAAAATGCTTCAAGGGCGCGCTAACATTTACAGTGATTCACAAAGAAGAAGAATTGGTCCCGAATTTCGCAAATTAACGATTAACCAACAACAAGATTGGACACCCGCTAATCAAATTACAAGCGGTGACGGAAGGTACGTTGAAGGTAAACTTGAAAGAACTTCTATAACAAAACAGAATGACTTTACGCAGGCTGGGGAATTTTATACGAAGTTAAAACCAATAGAAAAAGAACATCTCGCTGAGAACTTAGCTAGTGATTTGAAAGTTATATCCGATGATATTCGAAAGGTAGTTTTGGGGTATTTTCATAAAGTTTCAGCTGATTTGGTGAATAAAATTGAGAGTGCAATACAAAAGCTTTGAGAATATAAAAAAACGTCATTTTTAATCTTTAAAATGACGTTTTTTTATGGTGAAATTACTAGGAATTTCTATCGCCTCATTTACAAGTATTAACGAAATTTTTCTCCTTCAAAATTTCCGTTATTTCATTTTGGATTATGATACTCATTTCTCTTTTTCAAATAATCTTTTTCACATTGCAACGGTTTGTATTCCACTATTTTCCCTTGCTTCTTTTTCGTTTCAGTAACAACCCATTCCCCTTTTTCAAGTTCAAGATGTTTTATCACATTTGTATCGTCTATTTCTTTATAGAGTAAAAATGCTTCAAGCGGCTTTACAAACAATCTTGGCTCTCCTCTATATCCACCACTTTCAAAAGCTTTAGTTAACGAATTATAATACGTATCATCAATCCGACCACCATACATTAAATGTGCAGCTTCTAAATCTCTTTTATTAACTTCCAAAAAGCCACCTTCATCAAAATTCAAATGAAATACGGATTTAATGTCCTTCATAATATTTTCCACATACTTTTCATCCCGAATTTTACTTTCTTCGAGACAATCTGAAGTTAACTCTGGTGCATCTGTTTGAGAATGTACAACGTGTTGTATCGATACACACAAAATAAATACGCTTAAGATGTACAATATTTTTTTCATAATTACATATCACCTCAAATGATTTAGATACTATATTATTTGAGGCTTACAATATTCTTATGCTAATAATGTAAAAGGCCCTATAATTCAGACTATTATAGGGCCTTTCATATTAATATTGCTTTATCAAATTCACCGGCGAAGCCAGTACCTTACTACTCTTCACATCATATAAGCCTATAGGCGTTACTCTTATAAAAGGCAAGTGCGTCGCAGAAAAGAATAAAATTGTAAATGCTGGATCGTCATAAGCATATCCTCTTTCTTGCAGTAGGTTCACCATCTTTTTCTCTTTCTGTATTACATTACTCATCTTTTCATCTGACATAATCCCAAGTAGCGGTAATGCAATTTCATGTAACACTTCATTATTTTCAGCTATCACCATTCCTCCGCCGAGCTCTTTTACTCTATGAAAAGCTGTAAGCATATCTTCTTTACTTTTTCCAATGAGAATCATATCACCTGTGCCGGAATAAGAACTAGCAAGACCACCTAATTCTTTCGCAAAACCTTTTACAACTGTATTTACTCGCCAAGTACCATCACGAGCAATCATCATGAGGAAGCATTCATCATGATCAATAGAAAGTTCATCGTGGTTCAAGTCAATTTCACTTACATATGGTTTTGTTATAACGTTATTTAATAAATGCATACCCGTTTTATTAGGGAAAATCATATCCCCTTTCTCTATGGACCAGTCTAATGTTAGTGGAGTTACTTTGAAGTTACTCCATTCTATAAGTAACGATTCATTTTTGTTTATTCCGGCACGCTTTACCCATTGTCCCTTTGTAATGACACTGATTGGTACTGGGTTTTCTTTACTTTCTAAAATATTCATATTGGCCACTCTACCTGTCGCAATTGAACCATGCACATGCTCCATATTATAATAACGGGCAATATTATAACTAGCCATTTGGTACGCATCTATTACCGGTACCCCTTGCTCTATCGCTATTTCTATCAAGCGATTCGTCATGCCGTTTTCATAAAATGACGGATGCGAACCGTCTGTTGTAAAAAAGAATCTATCAAACTGCTTCACGCCTAATTCCAACAATTCTTTTAATAAAACTTCTAAATCCGGTCTAATGGAAGAATTTCTAAGTGAAACGGTGTAGCCTTGCATAAGACGAGTAAAAGCTTCCTGCCCTGTCATCGCTTCATGATCACAATCTGTACCTAACAACTTTAACTTTGCTAACGTTGCTTCAGATGCACCTGGGAAATGTCCTTCTACTTTTTTCTGTAATCGCTTCGTTTCCTGCACCCAAGTTAACATTTCATCATCACCATGTAATAGTTTTGGCCACGCTGTTAACTCTCCGCCTTGAAGAACCGCTTCATGCTGCAGCCACTCTATTATTTCTTCACTATTAAATAAAGATTCCCCGTTTTGCAATTCAGTCTGTCCATCAAAACGGCACCACCAATACATACTTGCTGGAATCTTATTGAATTCATCTAATAAACGAAATGATTCTTCACGTTTTAATGTGAAAAATAGAGTTAAATTATCATTAATAAAAGTCGTTGTCCCAAATTGCATCGCATGATTTGCTAGCGTCTCTGGGTTATACAACTGATATGGATGTGCATGGGGTTCTATGTAACCGGGTACGACATACTTTCCTTCGCAATCAACAACTTCACAATCCGTTAATTGCTCTGGCAGCTGCTCCCCTACGTATACAATCCGATCATTATATATCCAAATGTTTGCTGTCATCCACTCGCGCATATAGGAATTTAAATATGTTGCATTCTTTAATAATATGTGTGGACTTCTCTTACCATCTAGTACTTCAACATGTTCTCGTAATTGCTTATTACTCCATTTAAAATGATTTTTCCCCATTGTATTCAACTCCACTGTTATATTAGTTAAGATTAGAAATAATTAATTAACTAAAGTATTATCTATTCATAACTCCCCTTTATAACCCCTATTACTTTCATTATATGAAAAGATTATAAAAATAACAATTTTCAGAAATAAATACATTTCTTTTCTCCAAAATAAAAAGAATGCCATGCAACTGACATCCTTTTATTTTTATGCTAAACAATAATTGATTTTCACTTTAAAGTACAGTTGTATCGTATTTATATTCCACATATACTTCATGTCATATCATAAATGCTAACACTGTCCACCTTTGTAAAATTTCAAGAGCACTTCTTTTATATACAACTATAGTGGAATCCCATTTACTTTCTTTTCATCTATTTATTAAATTCAATTTGCATCATTTTATTAAACTGCGGAACAATATCGATCCCACCTATAGAGTTAAGACTAATAGCCAATGTATGTTTGCCTCCAATTACTCCCCCAGCAAAAGTTGTAAATCCAGGAATTCCTCCTCCATGCCCCCAAACTGAAACACCGTTTGGAAGTTTAGTCTCATAGATTCCAAGACCGTATGCGTCACTAACCCCTTTTCCTTCTACAGGAACTGTAGTAAGCATTTCTTTTAGCTCGCGTTCCTTCAGTAACTTACCACCGAGTAAAGATGAAAAGAACTTATTTAAATCATCCGCATTAGAAATCATATCTCCAGCTGCATTAGCTAAACTCGGATTATAATACGTAATATCTTTCAACTCGCCTGTTCCTTCCATTTTCACATATCCACGAGCATGGTTCTTTCCTGGGATGACAGGTGAATTTCCTGGTAAAAACGTATTGGATAGGTCCAAAGGTTCAATAATTCGCTTTTCGATTTCTTCCGCATAACTATTTCCAGTTATTTTTTCAATAAGCATTCCTAGTATTACGTATCCTGTGTTTGAATACAACCAGTCTTTACCCGGCGAGAAATCTGGAGGCAGAGAAAGGCCTATTTTCACTATTTCTTCTGCGGAATACGTTTTTTTCGAATTCATTATGCCCGCATCTTTTGACTTTAAGTATTCAGCGATACCACTCGTATGATTCAAAAGTTGTCGTATCGTAATTTGATTGCCATCATACCCATTTCCTTGGACGAGACCTGGTAGCCACTTTTCAATTGGATCGTCAAGTTGTAAGCGATTTTCTCCTACTAATTGAAGAACAGTCGTGGCAGTAAAAGTCTTCGTCACACTACCAATCCGAAAGCGATAATCCGATTTTACCGGTTTCTTTGTACTTAAGTCCGCCACGCCAGCAGTAAAACTACTAGTTTTTCCGTTATTAGACGCCTTAGCTAATATTCCTACAGCACCAAGCTGTACTGTTTCCTGCATTACTTGTTTCCAGCCATTACGATTCTTTTGATCATGTACTTGTGACGAACTAGAAATATTTTGATTTGACTCTGCAGTCACAGTAAAACCTGGCGTGAATAGAGTAGTACCCGCTAATAAAACTGCTAAACTTGCCAACTTAATTTGATTACGTGTTTTCATAAGGATTTCTCTCCTCTATTAATATCGTATTGATTCAAGCTATACTTTCATCCTATATGATAAACCTCTCTTTTTTCTTATCCATTCCTTACGAAATACTTACGTTTAAATTTAAATAGGGTAAATTGAGCAAAAGTTATGCATGCAAATAAAAAGAGAACATATTTTCATTTTTGATGTAAACATGTTCTCATAAACGTTTAAAATTCTATATTAATTTTTCATCCTATTCTTTAAACAACTAATCTAAATTCCTTTTACCAGCCCGCACTAGCATTCATACCATTTCCAATAATAGAGAGTAATAGCGGCCATAATACTGGTCCCAATGTAAGAAATACATTTAGAAGTATGAGCATTCTATATCCACCGGTGAAATTGTGATTCTTACGATTAACAACTACTAAACTGATTAATGATATTATAGTCGTTAAAAATAATACTAACATTAACAACCAATACCACACCATTAAGCTAAGACTCCATGGTGTTAATAGCTCATGTATGATACAAAATGAGATTCCTAATACCGCAAAACTAAAGCTAGTAACTGCTATTTTTATAAGCCATATACTTATTTTTTTATCGTATGTATTTTTACAATATAAATCTATTAAAGTATACAAAGATAAATATGCCATTAATACGCCTATCCAAGATAATAACCAATCACCGTCCCCTTGAAATAATAAGAACAGCAACCAACACATACCTACTGCTGAAAAAACAAAGGAAATAAGTATGCTTTTTAATACCGATTTCATTACATTTTTACACCCTTAAAAAAAAAAATTAATTATAATTTATAAAAATTAAGTATAGGTTAACATGTAATGAAGTATAAGTAAATAAAGTTAATTTTGTTTACCTATTTGAAGGCGGTTTCATATAAGAAAATAATTCATGTTAATCAAATTTCCGTATAAAAATAGAAAAGGTGGATATTTATGTATCCACCTTCCCATCTCCCTCTACCCACTTCATTATTTCTTCCACATCTAAATCCGTATACGTCTTTTCACCATAACGAACAGACTCATATAACGAGATAATATCCCTTGTTCTACAAATTCTTTTTAACCATTGTTGTATCGTTTCATAGGACCTTCTCTGTTCATGAAATGGTAATGTTCTTTCCCATTCAACTAACGTTTTTCTTATCTTATCTGTCGGTAACGGCCGTTCTAACTGATGAATGACTTTTTCATTCTTTATGCTTCTTACCGCAGTTTGCTTTGTGATCGATTCTTTCTCCTGTACTATTTCTGTTCTCGTCAATTTGTTCCTAATATACTTGTAGATGGCATATATAATTAATATTGCGATTATCACATAAAAAACTATAGTAATCCATACATTTGAAAGAACAGAAAGCACGTCACTCCATAGACTTTCTCTTTCGAAAGGTTGAAATTTTTTACCCGTTTTCGTTCTTATACCCGTATCTTTTACTTCTTCATATTCATCTTCATCTATTTTGGAATCATCAAAATTTTCACCTATACTAGTAAAGTCATAATTTCTTTCCGATATTGTCTTAGTCTTACTGAAAAAACGCTCTTTTACTATGTCTTGTACATACACAATACCTTGTGATAACGTTATCGCACTAATCGCAAAGAAAAGTATGATTAAAGTTCTCACACTCCATAACTTCACTTTCATATGTCGCTTTTTATTCACCATGACATAAGCCCCTTCTTATTCTTTCATTACAATCCATTTATTCGTTCTACTGTATTTCTTTGGTGAAGTACCAATAATTAAAGGAACCGCATGTTCGAATTTAACACGCAATTCACCACTGTTACTGAAGATACGAGCAAATCTTCTATTTCAACATAACTGTATCGAAAATAGATTCTACGAATAAAAAAAAGATGACCTCAGCCATATGCTAAAGTCATCTTTTTCTACCTTATTATTTTACTAACTCTCCATTATAAACTTTTATATTAAGCGGAGCAGTTAAAAATTGTGGTGCTTTGCTAACGAAAGATGTGAAGTGTTCACTCGTATTATGACTCGCAACTGCTGCTTCATCTTTCCATACTTCTACCATCGTATATACACTATCTTTTTCTGTATCTTTATAAAGATCATAAGAAATATTTCCACTTTCTTCTCTTGAACCATGAAGTAGTGGCTGAATTTCTTCTAAAAATGATTGTTGTTTCGCTGGATCTACTTGAAATATTGCGTGAATAATAATCATGGTGTTTCCCCTCTCATATTCCACTTATTTCTTTTAAAATTACTTCCACTCAGCAACTTTTTCAACTGGAAGACGTACTGATTGGTAACCACTGTCAGCAGCTTTTCCGATTGAAATTAACATTACTGGTACGTGACGCTCTTTATCTAATCCGAATGCTTCTGCGATTTGGTCTTTTTCAAATCCTCCAATTGGGCAAGTGTCATAGCCGTGAGCACGAGCTGCTAGCATAAATTGCATAGCTACAAGACCACCGTCAATTAATACAGTATCTTTCATTACTTCTGGTGTAACCATTGAAAAGTAACCTGAAAGTTTTTTCATTTGATCTTCTTTTACTTCTGCTGGCATTAAACCGCGCTCTACTGCTGTACCGTAAATTTCTTCTGCGTTATCAAAGTTGTTTAAGTCACCAAATACAGCAATCATTGCTGAAGATGTTTCTACTTGAGATTGATTGAATTTCGCAAGTGGCGCAAGTGTTGCTTTTGCTTCGTCACTTTCAATTACTAAGAATCTCCATGGTTGCATGTTTACTGAAGATGGTGCAAGTGTTGCTTCTGTAAGAATTTCTGTCATTTCTTCTTTGCTAATTTTCACTGCAGGATCGTACTTACGAATTGAACGGCGTCCTGTTAAAATTTCGTTAAAATCATTTGTTTTTACTGAGTTAGTCATAGTTGTATTCTCCCTTTTTTAAAGTTCTTTTATATTTTCTTGAATGTGATTTAACATATTTAAAAGATTGTCGCGTTCTTCCTCACTTAATCCTTTAAATGCAGATGCTGCAAAACGTTCTTTCTCCTCTTGAAACGCCTGAATTTTATTTCGTCCCTCTTCAGTAAGAGAAACTAACGTAATTCTGTTATCGTCTGGATTTTTACGTCTTGTAATCATTCCGTTTGCTTCCAGTTGCTTTAAATGCCTTGTAATCGCAGCATTATCAATATTCACTTCTTGTTGAAGTGCTTTTTGACTAATTTCACCTACTTCATATAACTGAAGTATAAGCTCTAATCGAGACTGGCTCATACCCGTACACCCTTCAAACTTCGAACTTACTTCTTTATTTAGAAAGTGTAATTTATATAAAATAATCGCTTCTTTTGAGCATGAACTTGTCAAATTAACCCTCCTTTACAATCCAAATGAAAACATTTGATGTATCAATAGTTGATATGTCAATTAATATAATCTATATCGATTTAGAATGCAAGCATTTTGTTTTCATTTATATTTTTCCAAATTAAGGCGCTTTGTCGCGTTACAAAAAATGTAAATTGCATTATAATAGTAATAATTTAAATGACTGGAGAGTGATTGTAATGCGGCAATACACAAATAGAAATGAGGAAATGAAAATGGAAAATGAAATGAGGATATTTATATATGACAACAATAAATATAGGGATTGTCGCGCACGTAGACGCTGGCAAGACGAGTTTGACTGAGCGTATTCTTTATGAAACGAATGTGATTAAAGAAGTTGGCCGAGTTGATAGTGGAAGCACGCAAACTGACTCAATGGAATTAGAAAGACAGCGCGGAATTACGATTAAAGCATCTGTCGTTTCTTTCCTTATTGATGATGTAAAAGTAAATGTCATTGATACACCTGGACACGCTGATTTTATCGCTGAAGTGGAGCGATCATTCAGCGTTTTAGACGGCGCAATCTTAGTGATTTCTGCCGTTGAAGGTGTGCAAGCACAAACAAAAATTTTAATGCGAACATTACAGAAACTAAACATACCGACTATTTTATTTGTTAATAAAATTGATCGTAGTGGCGCAAATAGTGAAAAGGTCATAAAGCAAATAAAAACGATTCTTTCAAATGAAGCATTCCCCTTTTACTCTGCCCAAAACGAAGGAACAAAGGAAGCTCGTATTATTGAATATAAATCATATGACGATTGTATTGAACGATTAGCACCTTATAATGAATCATTACTTGAGTCATATGTAAATAACGAAATCGTAACGGACGCACTATTAAGAAAAGAACTAGAAAAACAAATACAGCAAGCAAATGTGTATCCTATCTTTTTCGGTTCAGCAATGACAGGTATAGGAGTAACTGAATTGCTCAAAAATATTTCAGCCTTATTTCCAGCTAATAAATCGGCAGAAAATGAAATATTATCCGGTGTTGTTTTTAAAATTGAACGTGAATCTTCCGGAGAAAAGATTGCTTATGTAAGACTTTTTTCAGGTAGTTTACACGTCAGAAAATATGTGGATATACAGCGTGGAGAGTCTCTACCGCATAAGGAAAAGATTAAAAAAATGTGCCTATTTCATAATGGAGATGCCGTTCAAACTTCTACCGTTCCAAGCGGTGATTTTTGTAAAGTGTGGGGACTGAGTGATATTAAAATTGGTGATATTCTTGGTGAACGGACGGATTATATAAAAGATATTCACTTTGCCGAACCACAAATGGAAGCTGCTATTGATGCGGTACCTATGGAACGAATTCATGATTTGTACGCTGCTCTTATGGAACTATGCGAAGAAGATCCACTCATTCAAGTGTGGAAAGATGATGTGCATAATGAACTATATATTCGCCTTTTCGGTGAAGTACAAAAAGAAGTAATTGAAACGACTCTTTTTGAGAAATATAATTTGCAGGTTACTTTTTCAAATACGCGAGTTGTATGTATTGAGAAACCAATTGGCGTAGGTAATAACGTTGAAGTAATGGGTGAAAAAGAGAATCCATTTTACGCAACTATTGGTTTTAAAATTGAACGTGGTGAACTTAACTCTGGCATAACGTATAACTTAGGTGTTGAGCTTGGATCACTACCTTTAGCATTTCATAAAGCAATTGAAGATACAGTATTTCAAACGTTAAAACAAGGTTTATACGGATGGGAAGTTACGGACATTTCCGTCACACTTACACATACCGGTTATGCTAGTCCTGTTACAACAGCGAGTGACTTTAGAAACTTAACACCGCTCGTTTTAATGGATGCTTTAAAACAAGCTGAAACATATGTATATGAACCAGTTAATGAGTTTGAATTAACTGTACCGGAGCAGGCAATTAGTACCGCAATGTATAAGCTTGCTGCTATTCCAGCAACTTTTGCAGAGCCTATATTATATAATGATTCTTACCAATTAACAGGAGCGTTACCTGTTGCAAAAACAGAGAATTTTAAAAGAATGCTTCATTCCTTTACAGAAGGAGAAGGTATATTTACAACGAAGCCATCTGGTTTCACAAAGCTGAAACCTCCCTTCCCTACTCGAAAACGTGTTGATTATAATCCACTGAATCGGAAGGATTATTTGCTTCATGTGTTGAAGGCTTATTAAAGTAAAAGAGGTGCAATTCGCACCTCTTTTTGCATGTATTGATAAGTTAGTTTTCCCTAACAACTTCTTTAAGTTTCTCTATTATTTTCGCTATCGCTTCAATTGAATTCTCTGTTTCAAATTCCCCAACATTTACAGAATGATTTGCATTTTTGACAACTTCTATCTGTAAATTCGTTTTATGTAACTGATCCATTTGACCTGCATTATATTGGTGATCTTTCTCTCCAATTACTAAAAGCCCTTCATGATTACTATGTAAGATAGAACCAAAAATCGTATCAAACGTCAGTAACGGCGTCATTAATATCATTTTCGACTGTAAAAACTCTACTCTCTTCATTAAATCATTCGCAATTGGAATTGTTCCGAGTGATTTCCCTAAAAACATCGATTTGCTGTATTGTTCATTTTTAAACACTTCATTTATTACGGGATTAATATCATCCATCATTATTTTCGTTACTTCTTCCATTGGTTGATTCATTAATTGTCCATCATAAGAATAATGGATATGTACAACATCAATTTTATGTTCAAGCATTAACATCGTTGCATAATAAAATAATGGTTTATCATAATTGTAGCCTGAACCTGAGAACATAAAGCAAACCGTACTGGAACCTTTTTCGATATGTGTGTAATGAATTACTTTGTCATTTATATGTATTTCTTTTTTAGTCCCCTTCATCGTTTTCCCCTCCGAATACATTTAATCTTGTAATACAATATGCTCTGTATGAACTGCTATATCCTTTACTTTTTCTTTTATAAACGCGGGCTGTAAATTATATGCCTCTAACTCTTCTACTGGCACCCACTTAAACAAATACGTTCTACCTACCCTCTTCTTCCAAAATATATTGATTCGCTCCACTTGCAGGTAACTCATGTAGCACTACTTCATAATAAAAACTAATTTCATGAAACTTTCGCTCAAAAAGTGTAAAGAAATTTTCTACTGACCATATTAATCTCTTCCCTTTAATAGGAACACCTATTTCTTCTGCAAGCTCTCGTTTTAACGCATCTTCACTATTTTCTAGCATTTTCACTCGTCCACCTGGTACATACCAAAAATCTTCACCGTTACCTTGCAATATAAGGAGTTTATTACCTTGTTTACAAATTGCTCCGACTCGGTAATTAAAACATGTTTCCTCAACTTTAAACGTAAGATCCACACCCATTCCCCCTTACATATTTTTTAAATATCGAACATTACAAAACTAATATGTATGTGCTGTACAAATAAGATTACTAAATTTCTCTAGTTCGTTCAATAATTTTCGAACTTTCCAAAAACAATACATATCATTTGTCATCACAAGTATAAATACATATGTCACAATTACTGCGCACACTTCGGAAGCAGTATGGGGGACGAATGCATCTCTATCAATACACAAAACTGAAAAATCAAATAATTCCCAAGGAATCATTGTAAAGATAAAGTGAAACATCAATAAGTGATAAGTGGAGTTTTTATCTTTTTCCTGTTGTTTTTAAATATAGTTAAGACATTATTAAAAAGACGCAAGGTCAACTTATGTGCTAATTAATTCTTTTTGTAGAAAAAGCGTCTTTTATTGCACTTGTTACTACATTTAGGAATAATAAAATAGCCATAACTGCCGTTAGTACATTAAATTGCTTTGTTTTATAAGGAGCGAACCATTCCGTAAAGAACTCTGAATTAACGAGACGATCCCCAACTCCTCCTTCCTTGAAGTTCGGTATCCACGAATTCATATCAAGGATGATAAAAATTAGTTGCATAACGAAAAATGCTCCAATAGTTTTCAGCCAATTTCGTATTCGACTAGGGCGCTCTTTTTTTGATGTCATTTAAACCATCCTCCTTTTAGAATTTGCTATTAAAGAGCCTTGTTCTGATAGATACGAATAGATAATATCCATGAAACCCCATAGCACCCCACTGCTATGACAGCAAATAAAAGAAATAATTTCAAATCTGAAATCTCTTTTAAAAAGGTCAGTACGCCATTAGCATATTTATTTAATAAATACGGAGTATTTCGCATTAAATATATAACTCCAATAGATAAAAATATAAAAACTGGTACAAGTGTTTTCACTTTAAATGCAACAAAAAATGGGATGTAAAATGCTGTTATCAGCATGACTGCCAAGAAACCTAGTATGTAACTTTCTAAGGAAAGTTGAAATTCCATGCTGTCTAAAATAAAATATTTTCCAACTAAACAAAATGGGATGATTACTATTGTAAAAAGTAAGGTTCCAACGTATTTTGAACTTATAATTTCCTTCCTAGTATACGGTAATGAGTTTACTAAAATATTAGCATTATCTTTATCATCAGATTGATATGTGTTAATTACAAAAACGGCACTACAAATGATTATGACATATGCTACATCCATGCCGGCCCACAAATAGGTAACTAGAAATAAGAGATAAGCAGGCAAGAAAGTTTTTTGTAAAATCAAATCCTTTTTAATTAAATTAAGCATCTTGAATCCCCCTTTTTCATGAAATACATAATATCCTCTAAACTTGGTTTTTCAATCACCACATCCTTATCAAATAAGTTCTCGATAGAATGTGCATTTTCAATCAATCCCTCGAAACCTGTATTTGCCTTACGTACAGAAATAAATTCACGCGCAATATCAAACTTTAACAAATCTAGTGGTCCTTTGACTAAAACATAATCCTCTGCAATGGCATAAATATCTTTTGTGAAAATATGCTTCCCATTTTGAATAAATGTAATATAATCGGCAATGCGGTCTAAATCCGTTGTAATATGTGATGAGAAAAAGATAGTTTTCTCTCCATCCTGCATAATATTTTGTAGAACATCCAATAATTCTCTTCTGAATACAGGATCAAGTCCAGATGTAGGTTCATCCATAATAATTAGTTCAGCATGATGTGAAAGGGCAATTGCGAGAGAGGCTTTCATTTTCATTCCTTTGGAGAATGTTTTCATTTTTTTATTTAATGGTAATTCGAACAGATCTTTATAATATGTAAATTGGTTAAAATCCCATTTTTTATAAGCAGGCGCAATAATTTTAGTAATTTCCTTTAATGTGAGTTCATCATAAAACACATTATCGTCATAAACGAAACCAATTCTTTCTTTAATTCGTTTCGCATCAGTCGAATAGTTCATGCCAAATAAGGAGACGTTTCCACTATCCGGGTTTATTAGATTCATAATCATTTTAATCGTTGTAGATTTACCTGATCCATTTCCTCCAATAAAACCCGTAACAAATCCTTTTTTTACTTCCATCGAAAAATTGTTTATTTGAAACCCTTTAAAAGATTTACTGACATTTTGAAGTTCTATTACGTTTTCCAAGAGTTTTCCTCCTCGTATAAAATTGTAAGCATTTCTTTTAGTTCATTTAAAGAAACATCCATTTGCTTAGCATTTTGAATCGCTTCACATAACTTTTCTTCAACTGTTTTTAATTTTTCTTCTTTCATAGTTTCAATGTTTTGTTCTGCTACAAAGGACCCTCTTCCGACAATTGAATTAATAAAACCGTCTTTTTCCAGTTCTTCATATGCTCTTTTCGTTGTAATAATACTTACTCGTAAATCTTTTGCTAACTGACGCATTGAAGGAAGGGCATCTCCTTGTTTTAAATCACCTAGTAAAATAAGTTTTTTTATTTGGAGTCCGATTTGTTCGTAAATGGGTTCCTTTGAAGTGTTGTTAATAATGATTTGCATGCAAATACCTCTTTTGAAAAATATTGTATATATACTTTATATACAATATATACTATCGCATATTTTAAATCAACAGAAAATTCCCAAAATATAGTTACAAACACAATCTAATAATGTAATTAATACAACTTATTTATACGGGCCTTCCTTGTATTAGCCGGATTTTGAGGTGGAGGTCTTGCTACTAGCTAATACACGATAAAGACTTCGTTGTGTTTCACAGAAAAATTGGCACAACTGATAGTGTGAAAGCGAAAGAGTTTGAAATAGAAGAAAAATTTGAGGAAGTTGATATCAAGTTAGACTAGGATGAGGATGACGAAGAAGGACTGAAAAATATGTTTTCTAAGCTGTGGGAAATGTACGGGGAAGAACCAATTGAGTTATAAATTTATATACGAAAAACACCTAGTTTCTTTAGTAACAAGGCGTTTTTTCTTCATACTATGTTTAAATTGTTATCTTTCCACTCTCCCACCACTCCATAAAAGTCTTTAAAGAAGGAGCAACCCACGTTCTACTATCATTTTCATGATTCCATACATATATATTATCTCTTTGCACTTTTCCATTCAAAATGGAATAGCCAAACAAATCACCATTTCCGCCATCAGCAAAAAATAATAAACAGTCAAAAGGCATATATAGATCCTTAAAATCAGCTATATTTCTCATATTCACATTTTCAGTTTTAATTTTTGAAGTAGACCATATAAAATCCCCGTACTCACCTTCTATACCGTTTGTTTCTTGTAATAATTGATATAAATCATTCGGTAACTCCAAATGTAAACATTGTTGTATATCAGTAAGTTCCTCCTTCGTAGCCGGATTTTTCAAGCTTAAGTTTGATGAGATACTGTGAATGGATGTTTTTCCACATCACCTTTTCTCCTCCTTATGTGCAATCAAGTATATTCAAAGGACTCATCTAATTTATTGATACCACTTTTCTAACAATTCCTTCTCCCTTTCCCCTGAAATCCCTGCTTTTAATTCCCATTTCTCCACACTCTTCATCCACTTATACACATCTGTAACTGTATGTTCTAAACTTCTAAAAGTAAGTCCTTCTTTAACAGCACTTGCAATACTAATTGAAAATCCACCTTTCCACGGCTTCGTTTCACCTTCTAATGCCAAAGTTTCTGGAAGCCATAATGGCATTTCTGTCCATGGCTGTACTTTATTCTTATTCATAAATGATTCATCGACCCAAACGAATTCAGCACCGCTATTCGTAACCTTTTTACACGTATTTAATAGTTCTTCCATCGTCAATTCATCATTCGGACCTGTTATGTTGAATGTACCTGCTTTATTGTTTTCTGCCATGTTTAGTCCCCAGTTTGCGACATCTTTTATATCAACTATCTGCACTGGACGGGTTTTTCTTCCTGGAACTAACACTTTACCTCCTTTTGCTACACGCTGAATCCAGTATGTTAGTCGATCTGTATAATCAAACATTCCTGAAAGAAGTCCTGCTCTTACGTGTAAAACACGCCCCGGCCAATACTTCTCTGCCTCTTTTTCACATAATACTTTAAGCGCACCATAATGCTCATAAGGCGATATTTCACCATTCTCTACAGCCTTTATTTGCTCATTCGTTGGTTCAGGTTGTAATATATAGTCTTCTTTTATTTCATGCGAAATCCAGTCTTTATATACGGAAAGACTTGAGATGAATATATAGTGTTCAATATTATCTTTCAGTACTTCTCCAACATTTCTGATGTGATGCGGAGAAAACCCACACGTATCCACGACAACGTCCCATTTTCGATTTTCTAAACTTGATACATCATCATTTCTGTCACCGATAAGCTGCTCCACTTCAGGAAAAACTTCTTTGTTTGTTCCGCGGTTAAATAATGTAACTTCATGCCCTCTTTTTAAAGCCTCTTCTACGAAAGCTCTTCCTAAAAAACGTGTACCACCTAGAATTAGAATCTTCATAGCTCTCCCCCATTCGTGATTGAAAATCCTTTCTTTTGTTTAACGATTTTTTGTTGTGAAAAGTTACGGGGGATAATTTAATTTTTTCTACAAGTTCAATATATGTAATTTCGACACTTTTTCTATTTTAAAAACAATAATATGGAAATATTCATTCTGTCGATTTCCATTTCATATATAATTAAAATATCGGATATTCGATTAACCACTTATACATACTTAGGCAGGTGAAAAATATTAATAAACACATAGTTTATCATTCAACATTATGTATTTATTTTCTCACATCACTTGTATATATCATCTTGCTGAACATAGAAAATGGTCGTAATTATTTGGGGTTTACAATGGTTGTTCCACTTTTAGCAGTTATTTCATATCAAACATTATATAAGAAACAAAAAATAGTTCATACACTTGGAATTTCACGTCCAAAAATAAAAACACTAATTTTCTCCATATTATTCTCACTACTTCTAGGGCTATGTCTCCATTTTTATTTTTATATTTATGATATAAAGTTCTTATATCATCATTGGAATGAATTAGGATTTCTCTTGCTCGTTGGTCTTACAGTTGGATCTTTATCTGCATTATTAGAAGAGATTATTTGGCGAGGGAATTTTCATTACTATTTACGAAAAAAATGTTCATTCATGCAAACAGCTATTATTATAGCTTCTCTTTGGTCTTCATGGCATTTACCAATAGCAATCTTTTATAAAAACTATGAGTTTCAGCTTGTAGGAATATTAAGTTATCTCTCTTTATTATTTATATTATCTATAATTTTAACATACACGAGAGAATATGGCGGTTCTGTAATATCACCCGCAATTTTACATGGTATGTTTAATGTGTTTTATTTAACAGATGTAATACAGAACAAGTGGGATGCCAGCCTAATAGAATTAATTAAATTTACCTTACTAGCAATTGTGCTGGGCACGATGTATCTTATACTTCACAAAGTTAAAAAATAGTTAAACAGCTAAGAAAAAAGATGTTTCTTCTTTTAGTTGAAAGCAGCTTTAATAGATTAAAAAGCACTTCAACACCTTGCAATTATTTAATAATCGTATAGGTGTTGAAGTTTTATAATCTTAGTTACATAACTTTGTTAACACCACACTTTTTTCTATCATGGAGAACAAAACAAGTTTAACTAAACCCTTCATTCTTATTTTTATAAAAATACCCATATTAATCTTTTAAATAAGGAAGTATGCACTCTTTAATTAACTTCCATCTATCCCCTGCATTCGGTATAATTTCAGACGCAATTACTACAACCAAATCCTTTTTTGGAATACAACAAATCATATTCCCACCATCACCCATTGCACAATATGAATAGACATCCTCTTCTTCTCGTAACCACCATAAGTAACCATATTGATTTTGGTTCATTTCTGTCGATTCTTTTATCCATGATTTTGATAGTATTTGTTTTCCATTATAAGCACCTTCGTTTAAATACAAACTCCCAAACTTATTCATATCCCTAACCGTTAACGTTAGTCCCCATCCGCCCGTCGAAATACCATTTGGATCATGGACCCATCCCTTTACATCTTTTCCGAATAAGTCATCAAATCCAAATGCTTTCATATTGTATTTTGGAATTTCTCTCATGTCGAGTGGCTGAAATAAGTATTCATTCGCAAATTCACGCGCACTTTTTCCTGTTACACTCGTAATAATGGCGGATAGTACATGCACTCCTGCAGATGAATACTTAAAAGATCCGATTTCTCCGCCGTTCCCCATTCTATTAAGTGTATACTGTACCCAGTCTGGTTGTGTACATAGTTCTTCTAACGGTTCCTGCCAATCCGTAAAAGGATATGGTGCTGTCATTGTAAGGAGGTGTCGCACTGTTATTTCAGATGCCTTAGGTTTATATTCAGGGAAAAACTCTATTACTTTTTGATCAACGCTTTTTATATAGCCCTTATCTATACATATCCCAATTAACACAGAGATTATCGTTTTTGTAACTGACGCTACATGAAATGCATCATCTGGACCGTGTCCGTTATAATATTTTTCAAAAATAACATTCTCTTTCTGCACTACTAACATACCATTCATATTTTTATATTCTTCTTTTATAATTTGATCTAACTTTTCAGCAGTTTTCATTATTCTTTCCCCTTTAACCTATGATTAAAAAGGTTCGATAGGTACATATATATCAACTATATGTTTATGCTTGGGATGCTGCTTGGGATCATTTTTATATACTTCAAAAGGATACGAATCTCTTGGTTTGTATCCGCTATTTGGCAGCCACTCACCGTATATAAAGTCCCATGCTCCTTTATATTCATCTTGGAATATTTCAAAATGCCCTACTGCATACTTGCCTGAAGTTATTACCATTATTCCTATGTCGTTCTTTTCTGCTGCGGATTCATCTGGAATTGTTATACATAAACTTGTTCTTAAATGATGGTCCTCAGTAAACTCATGATGATCGTGGTAAATGGTTAATACTTTCGTATCCTCAAATACATGATAGTTTTGCTCCGCTACGTAATGAAATAATTTCTCTATCATTTCTGGAAAAGCTATAGTTAACTCCTCATATGTACCGATATGTCTTATGTATGCGATGTTTATATCGTCCGCTGTTACAATTTCAACATTTCCTCGAACCTTCTTACATTCATTGTATTGAGAAATTCCCCTTACGTCTTTGCAATTCTTGCTATTGTGATTTCGATATTGAGACGGACTTACTCCGTAATAATTTTTAAATGTACGGGAGAAAACTGCCGAATCGGTGAACCCGAAGTGATACGCAATATCTGTAATCGTTATATCTGTGCGATATGTAAGTAGATTTGTTGCCCTTTCTAACTTTAATCGGTTTACATACCTAGATAATGATTCGTCTACTATTCCCTTAAAAATTCGATGAAAATGAAACTTTGAGAATCCTGCTATATCCGCTAGCTCTTCAATGGATAGTGGACTGTCTATGTTGGATTCTATATAATCTTGAACTGTATGTATGCGTCTTACATACTCATTTCTACTTTGTTTATTTTCCATACTAATACCTCCTCACAACAAAAAGGCTAACTTCACGCTAGCCTACTTTTACACATGTTTCAAAAATAAAACTCTACTACCGCCATTCCCATCATAATTTGTATGTACCGATACACCTTCTATCTCATCATCACCAGCTTCAATTTGAAAGCCAATCTCCCTATGAAACTGTATCGATTTTTTATTAACCGGTGACGTGATTGCTTTTATAACTTTACGGTTATTTGCACGTGCGACATCAAAGAAATACGAATACAATGTCGATGCAATTCCTCTTCTTCTATACTTCGGATTTACACCGATAAAATGAACGTACGCTTCCTCTTTATGTGTTTGTGAGAAGAATCCGCATAAGAAACCTAACGTTTCTCCCTCTTCTTCAATGATAAAGCTCGTTTCTTGAAAATGAACGAAGAATAACTTTGGCAACATGGGAGTCATGTCTCTCCCGCCCCACCAATCATTTAAAATAGAATGAATCTTTACATAATCTTCCCCTTGGATGTTTCTTACTCGCATATGTTTCTCCCTCTCACTCACTTCATTTTTTCATAAATTTTAATGACGGTTTCTACTAATAGAATGAATACCCAAATACCAGAAAATACAAGAACCGACTGGAATATCGATCCAAGTATCATAACAACAATCGCACCTGTTATTGAAAATGATACGCCACCAAACCCTGGATCTTGTATAAGTGATCCAGCAGAAAAAGCTGTTATAATAGATACGATTAAATAAATAACACTCATTATTTTTAATATTTTTATAGAAAGATAAGAAGTTTGTTCTTTCTCCACTTGTGATAATTCGATTTCCCCGCTCGCAATTCCTTTTTGCATACAATCCTCACATAAAAATTCTTCCTTAATTTTTTTACCACCATGCAATGTACCTGTTATTTCTTTACACCTTGAACATTTTCGATTTATCATGTTGTTACCACTCCAATCCATTAAGATTATACTTATATAATTCTATTTTTACCTTATTATTCCTTTTATGTATTTTATAGAAAGGTGACGTGTTTTATGATATCTAAACTTACTTTTGGCTATAAAAAGCCTACTGAGCAATATGTATTACGACCTAGTTGTTATGCAATTATTTTTAATTCAACTTCTTCAAAGATTGCTATTATCCAAAAAGGAAAATGCTACTTTTTACCCGGCGGTGGTATGGAAGGTACCGAAACAAAAGATGAATGCTTACATCGTGAACTACTAGAGGAATTAGGATGGACAGTTGAAATTGATCAGTATATCGGTAATGCAGCGCGATATTTTTATGCGGAAAAGGAAGATACATATTATTTAAACGATGGGTTCTTTTATATAGCGAACATGGTACAGAAACAAACTGATAAGTGTGAAGAGGATCATATTTTAAAGTGGATGTCTCCTTTACATGCTGTAGAGCTTCTCATTCATGATCATCAAAAATGGGCCATTGAACAAGCGCTTTTATTACGAAACAAAAAAAGATCTCCTTCTATATGAAAGTGATCTTTTTTTACTACTAACTTACTTTTTTCAAATTGAGAGCTGGCTTTTTGATTCCGCCTTTTTTTACAACATATAAGCCGATAAATATAATAAGTCCACCAACGAGTTGCATCATATTAATTTGCTCTCCAATTGTTACTGCCGCAAAGATAACTGCGAATAATGGTACGAGATACATATAAACCATTACTTTCGTTGAACCGATTTTACTAATACCGACATACCACATTGCTAGTCCGAAGATGGTCGCAAAGATGATTGAATATGCTAATGAACCCCAGCTTGGCATATCTACTGGCCACGTTAATGTGTTTACGTTGAATAAACAGTATATAACGAGAGGTACAATTCCAATTAAAGTAGACCATGATGTGACTCTCATTGCGGAGTATTTTGTAATGAGAGGTTGTGCTAAAATTGGATACCATCCCCACGCAATTGCTGCTACTAATCCAATTATATTTCCGAGCCACGCATACTCGTAAGTAGCTCCTCCTGTATGTCCTGTTAATAAAACGAATGCTGCACCAATAAATGCTACTATTGAACCAATTTGTACTTTCATCGAAAAGCGTTCTTGTTTGTGCAATACTGCTAATATCCCTGTAAAAATAGGTGACATCGCAATTAATAATGAGGCATTCGTTGCTGAAGTATATTTCACAGATAACATAAACATCGTTTGATACATTGTCGTTCCAACGATGCCGACCGCTAGTAATCGTAACCAATCTTTTCTTTCAATACGTAATGAGCGTTCCATTAAAAATGTAATAAGTAATAATACCGGTGATGCTACTAAAAATCGTAAACTATTAAATTGAATGGATGACATAAATGCCACGCCATACTTTCCTATTGTATAATTTGCTCCCCATACTAACGCTACTGATACTAGGATCCATTCCATTTGCCATCTTTTCATCCGAATCTCCCCTTCCATATTTAGCATAGTAAAATTGGCTGGATATAACACCGTCCAATTGGCTGTTTTTTTACCCAGCCAATTTGTTATACTTAATGCATATAAGAGATGCGGAGGCGTTTGTATGGAATGGAAGCTAGATAACGACAGTAAAATCCCTATTTATCAGCAAGTTGTTGACTTTATTGAAAAGCGTATTACATACGGAGAACTTCCACCTGGTAGCTTCCTCCCTTCCGAACGGAAATTAGCTATGCAGTTAAATGTAAACCGAAGTACAGTAACGACTGCTTATAATGAACTACGTGCTATGGGGATTGTAGAAAGTACGACTGGTAAAGGGACACGTGTAAGTACACATATGTGGGGCGTCTCTCCAACATTAACGCCGAACTGGAGAAATTTCGTAGAAGGTGGTACTTTTTTACCAAACTTACCGTTACTTCGCCATATTCGTGCGGAAGTACAACAAAATGAAAATATCATTGATTTCGCAAACGGAGAGCTCGGTTGTAACCTCTATCCGCACGATCAACTACAAACGATTTTACGAGAACAACCGTTAACACATTCATTAAGTTATGATCATCCGCAAGGCTATCTCCCGCTAAGACAAGCGGTAGTAAAATATATGAAGGAATATTTAAAAGTTGAAGCGACTGAGCAATCCATTATGATTACATCTGGCGCACAGCAAGCACTTCACCTTATCGTACAATGTTTATTAAATCCCGGTGATGCAGTCGCTTTCGAAAGTCCTTCACACTGTTATTCCTTACCGTTATTCCAATCAGCAGGTATTCGTATTTTCCCTTTACCTGTCGATGAACACGGTATTAACCCAGACGATGTGCAAGAATTATATAGAAAGCATCGTATAAAAATGATCTTTTTAAATCCAAACTTCCAAAATCCTACGGGAACAATGCTTCATCCAAACCGTAGAAAAAAACTGTTATCACTTTGCGCAGACTTACGAATTGCGATTGTTGAAGATGATCCTTCTAGTTTACTTACGCTAGAAAAGAAACAACCTTGCCCTACTTTGAAATCAATTGATGAAAATGGAACTGTCATTTATGTACATTCCTTATCAAAAATGATTGCACCAGGCTTACGAGTTGGTTGGCTTGTCGCTCCGCAGTCTGTAGTCGAACGGTTATCCGACGCAAGGCACCAAATGGAATTAGGTATGAGCATTTTCCCACAGTGGCTTATGCAACAATTTTTTGAAACTGTACCATTTCAGTCGCATATCGTACCGTTACGAAAACAACTAGCAGAAAAAAGAGACGTTATCGTCCACGCCCTAAACGAGCAACTTCACGATAAAATCTCTTTTTCAAACCCGACCGGCGGTATATACATTTGGGGGAAATTAAAAGAACCTATAAACGAAAAACAACTCATTATGCAAAGTTTAAAACAAGAAATCGCATTTATGCCAGGTAGTATTTTTGGTGCGAAAGATGGTTATATTCGTTTATCTTATGGAAAAGTGAATATTAATCAAATTGAGGAAGGTATTTCTCGTTTGCGTGAAGCTATTTTGGTTTGTGGAAAATAACTTTACATAAAGCTTTCTCGTTTGACAAAAGAAAAATCTACCATTATTATCAACACGAACCTAGTTTTAGGAGTGATAAAATGAAAATCTACGTTGATGCAGATGCTTGTCCTGTAAAAGATGTGATTATTTTAGAGGCTACGAATGCAGAAATCCCTGTAACCCTCGTTACTAGCTTTTCTCATTATTCTAATGCTCAGCAACCAAAAGGTGTAGAAACAATTTATGTTGATTCTGGAGCAGATGCTGCAGATTACCGAATTATGCAGTTAGCAAAAAAAGAAGATTTAATCGTAACGCAAGATTACGGTCTTGCTTCGCTCGCTTTAGCAAAAGGCTGTATCGTACTACATCATAAAGGCTATAAGTATACGAATGAAAACATTGAGCAATTGTTACAAACAAGATATTTAAGTGCAATGGTTCGAAAAAGCGGTAAGCGTACAAAGGGACCGAAACCATTTACAGCAGAAGATAAAGAGAAATTTAGAGTGCTCTTTAAAAGTATGATTGCACTTCAGAAATAAACCTTCTATTTGTAGAGAAAGAAAAGAAGAGAATATCCAAATGAACATTCTCTTCTTGAGGTTTACCCTTTTAAAATGAAGGTAAATTATCTAAGTTATTTTCCTTTATACCATCCGGTTCACTACGTATAATATCTCTACCATACTTATGAAATACGTCCACATGAGCTAACTTCCCTGATTTTGCTTCATTAAGAGCAGTCATATAATCTAACTCTCTCCCGCTGCTTGTTTTAAAAGCAATTAAATCACCTTCATCATTTTTACGAACGGCAACAATTTGTTCTGCTCCTGAATTGACTTCATGGCCTATTTCAAATTGAGCTCGTTCATCTCCTTGATGTAAGTAATCATTATAAACTTTTTCAAAGTCTTTTTTATCCATAAAACTCACCTCCAACACATTTTATTAGTATGGTTGGGATGTAGTGGTTTTATGTACTTTTCTCTTAGAAAAACGTATTTTTAATACCTACGCAACCCTTTCAAAGTCTCCAATACATCATCTGTAAAGGCTGTATTACCCTCTGTCTCTAAAACTCTAAAATATAAACTTCTTAAGAAAGCTCTAATATTTTGTACTAAAATAGCATGCTGCGGATGTCGGATGTCTTCAACAGTTGCTATACTATGTAACCAGTTGCTCCACTCTTCTTCAGTTAAAAGATTTTGGTTACGTAACGACATAATTGGTGCTACTAATCTCTCATCCTCAAAGTGAATGTATACGTAGTCATGTAAGCGTACCTTCTGACGAACGGCAGCTAGTATTGCATATGAGAACTCACGATTTTGGATTGTACGTGCTAAAGCATCGAGCGCATCTGCTGCATGTGCAGTAGAGTGTGCCCAGCCTTTTTCTTCTACGTAGCCTCTTACATCTTCTTCTAAATATACATATTCCAGCACTTGTTCTGCCACACTGTACAGTTGTTCTTCAGATAACAGTGGTTCTCTTTCATGAACAGATAAAATAAGTGGTGGAATTAATACGGAGAATGCACGTTTAAAAACAGAGTCTGTTCCCTTTTCACCAATTTTATAAAATAAATAATCAGGGCTAATTGCTTGCAGCATTAATCCTCGTAATTCTTTTTGTCTAAATACATCATTTGTAATCCATTTGTGAAGCGTACTATATATCAAATCATCACGCAGTTCAGCATCAGGTGATCCGATATAATCTAACATCCACTGCGCATATGGATATGCATCTACGTCTTCTGGTACAGCATAATTGTTATTTTTAATTTGTAGTAGTTCTTCTTTTAGTTCTAGTACTTCATTCATTATATTTCTTGTCCCCTTTTTTCGTTTTTTAACATATTTTCGCCTTATCCCCTGTAATTGCCTATCCTTATATGAACTTGATTCAATTATATATAATTTATCCTAATAAATAAAAGGAAATACATTAAAACATCGCAGTCTATCACTTTGTTTACATGCCTTTCATGTAAGTTTAAGTTATAAAATAAAGTTTGTTTTTTCTTTTGTATTCAAACGTAGTTACAATCCAAGGTTATATCATTTTAGAACTTGTTTAATAAATTCTGTTTTAGCTTTTGTGTATGCTTCTCTATCTTGTTTAAATTTTTTAGCTAAATCTTGTTTAAGATTTGAATACTCATAAACTAATTGTGGATTTTCTCGTAAGCGGTTGCGAAATAAAAGTTGTTGCTCCCATCTCTCAGTTCCTTTAGCCATCAAATGCAGGTGAGCTACACGCCTATTATTCTTAACTTTCACAAAGAACCTTCTCCAAGGTCTTTCATCTAATTCTGGGCTTACATAATGCCAATTATATATGGCCAATGTAGCTGAAATATCTAGTACTCTTTCAAATGAGTCTATTTCAGCCATTAGATCAATGATAGGTTTTGCAGGTAAATCAGGTATGGATGTACTTCCTATATGTATTACTTTGCTTATACCGAGAGGAGCAAGCAGTTCATATAGTTGCTGTTCTTCACATCGGCCTTTATCTTGCCAATCAGAATTTGCACTAACTATCTCTACTGACTCATTCGCCCATACAGGCCAATCGTTCGGATTCTCTTTTTTATCCATCTAATATCTCCCCTTATGATATTCTCCCCTGTAATTAGTCTACATAACATAATTACAAACAACAAATATTGATTTATATTTCTCCTTATTTCCCCTTAAATCCTCGATACAATGCAGTCCGTAACTCTTGTTTGTATTCTGCAATTTCTGGCATTTCGAGTTCTTCTGCTAGTCTGATAGCTAATTCAATATCATACGGTACTCGTACAAGTTGAATAGAAAAGCTCGCTGCTTCTTTTTCATTGTAAGTTCCTTCAAATATTAAATAGGAAGCTTGTGTTATTTCAAGTGGGTTTCCTACGCTACCGGCATTACATAACGTTTTCCCTCTGAAATTTTGAACGAACGCTTGGTGAACGTCACCGTAACAAACGACATCTGGTTTTCTTTCCCCTTCTATATTTTCAGTCAAATCACTATTTTCGAACATACTAATACGCTCTTCTCTTGAAGCGTGTGGTTGAATTCTTTCATACAAACTTCTCGGTGAAGCGTGGAACATACGAATGAGTTTTCCACTCATATAAAACTCGATTGAAAATGGTAAGCTTCTTAAATAGTCATTTTGTTCTTCTGATAATTGTTTTTGATGCCATTTTAATGCTTCAAATTCAGTCGGCTTTGTAATAAAATCATCCCAGTTTCCCATTACGACTACTTCACATTCTTTACGAATGATTTCAATTGCTTCACTGGAATGAGGTCCTTTTCCTACTAAATCTCCAAGACAAATAATGCGCTCGATTCCTCTTAATTTAATGTCTTGTAGCACAGATTCTAAAGCTGGAATATTACCATGTATATCTGAAATTATCGCTATTTTATCCATATGAATCCCTCCATTATTTATCATTTATTATATCTACATGTTGTGATTGACACCATTTTGGAATATAAGATGAAAAATGATTATGCTCTTCTAAAATTCCGTTTAATCTTTCCTTCATATCATCTACTAAATGCGGCGTACTTCGGTTCGTCCATACGATATCAGCTGGGAATGTCATTGCTGCATATAACGAATACAGTTTCCAAAAATGAAGCGATGGTTCGCCTCCGCAATAACCGTGAACTTGTCCAACCGCAAATGGTTTACTTATTCTTGTAGTAAAAATCGCTACATTATAAAAATCGTGTATTGGATCGCCAAAATCATATCCACCAAAATCAATAACGATAAACTCCTTATTATGAATCATACTATTTGCTGGATGGAAGTCATCATGTAAAAATCTTATTGGACGATTTTTCAATAAATCTTTATGATTCTCTACAAAGGTTAATACTGGCTTCAAATCCAGAAAATTCACCTCGTAATCTGCTAGTGCCTCTATGTATCTTTCGTATTTATTCCATCTAGATGTTTCCCATTTATTACTTGCACTTTCTCTTTCAATTGAGTGAATCCTCTTTAATACTTCCCCCGCTTTTCTTCCTGCATTATACTGTTCTTCCACCGATAGCTTCGTTAAACCTTCTTCACCATTTATACCTCGGGTCCATTCAAATACTTGAACACATTTATTTAATTTCTCAAATATTATGAAATGAATTAACTTGGGCGTTGGAATATGTAATGACTCTAATTGTTTCATATACGTATATTCTTCTTGTTTACGTTCAAAATGAACAGCATCACATACTTTTGCAAAATAAGTTTCTTGATTCTTTAATTCAATTTTATACTTCTCTTCATGTGAAAAACCTTTTGAAATAGCTGTACACTTTGCAATACGAGGCCATTCTAGTTTTCTCTCTATCTCTCTAAGCATTTCTTCCACAACGTTCACCTCTATTAATATATGTACAAACTACCTAGCACTTCATGCTCTCGTTTATCTTCCCCTGTAAACTCTACTGCAAATGGATATTCACCTTCCTTGTTCAATTGTTCTTTCACAACCCCTTCTCCAATCGGTTCACAAAACTGCACATGAATATTTCCAAACACTACACTTTGACACTCAGCATTCCATTTTTCATTTTTCACAACTGAGCTTGTAGATAGTCTCATTACTTCTTTCCATTTCCGCACCGTTTCTCGAACGTTTTTCACTGCATAATGGATCGTTTCAATTTGTTGTACTTTGTTTTTATGTTCAGTGATTGTTCCTATGTTACGTAAATCGTTTCTTCTTTCTTCGTCCGTTTCATTCCATTGTATAAAGAAAGGTAATTTCGGTCCGTTCTCTTCTTGCTTAACAAATAACATTTTCCATTCTAAAAGCCGGCCATCTTTTCTCATGCGTTTCCCTTCAAATGGCCCTATCGTATGTAAGCCGTGCTTCTTAAAGTTAACTACTAGCTCCTCAATTGCATCTGTTCGGATTGCGATTTGTAGCATTCCTTCTCCATTTTGTAGTTTCACCACTGTTTCTTGTACTAATGGATTTTCTGCTTCTTTCGCTTTTTCTTCATGTTGAACTGCTAAAAATTCTATGTATGATAAGTCAAAATAACTTAAACTATTCCAAGTACCCCAGTTCGTATGCTCTCCGCCTAATACAGTATGAAATCCAAGTTCCTGCATTTGTTTTGCCGCTTCCTCCGGTGTACCATGAACTGTGTGAACGAGATGATCAAATCGTAACATGTCTTTCTCCCCTTTCTCTCCATCCTTTTATTGTATATTTTATTTTTCTTTCATTCAATTCAAAAACTTTAAAACCTAGTTGATTTATACGATTAATATGTATTATAATGAAACAAATTTAATTATTGCTGATTGGAAAAACCAAAGGCACTTTTCTCATACGGGAAAAGTGTCTTTTTCATTTATTATTACAGGGGGATTATTTATGCAGAAATTAATTGTCTTTGCTATTATTGGATTTTTCGCTCAATTGATCGATGGAGCACTTGGAATGGCTTATGGGGTAACGTCTACTTCACTATTATTAATGTTTGGTATTGCACCGGCTGTAGCTTCCGCATCGGTTCATTTAGCTGAAGTCGTTACAACTGCAGCTTCTGGCGCATCTCATATCAAATTTGGAAACGTTGATAAATATACAGTTTCCAGGCTTACATTACCTGGGGCAATCGGCGCATTTGTTGGGGCATGTTTTTTAAGTAATTTGCCTGGAGATGTGATCAAACCGTACATTTCCATATTTTTATTCACTTTAGGGGTTTACATTTTATTACGATTCATCATTCAAAAACAAATTGTCACTTCAAATAAGCGTATGTCTGCAAAACAACTTGTGCCGCTTGGTTTATTCGCTGGATTCGTTGATTCAACTGGTGGCGGTGGTTGGGGGCCGATTACGACACCCGTTCTTCTAGCAAGAGGAAATGAAGCTAGAAAAGTTATTGGATCTGTAGATACGAGTGAATTTCCTGTTTCACTCGCTGCAACAATTGGCTTCTTCATCTCACTTGGCTGGGAACAAGTAAGCTGGGTTTGGGTATTTGCGTTAATGCTTGGCGGTATTGTCGCAGCTCCAATTGCTGCATGGTTAGTTCGTATCGTTCCAGCACATTTACTTGGGGTATTAGTTGGCGGTCTTATTATCTTTACGAATATACGTACACTGCTTACTACATTTAAAGTGGATCCAACTATTATTTCACTTTCTTACGTTGCAGTTGGTCTTGTCGTTATTATTTCTATTTTCATTGCTGTTCGAAATCATTCCAATCGTCCTAATACATCAACAGCTGAGTATCCAAATGATCAGAAGCAAATGCTACCATAACTATAAAAAATACCGCCCTATTTAGAGCGGTATTTTTTATTTTTTTATTTTTCTATTTTCCAATTAATCATCGTTTCTGTAGCATTTACTCTCTTCATATGTAACTTTTCTAAAACACGAATCGAACTATAATTATCTAGAAGTGTCTCTGCAATTATTGTTTCTACCTCTCCTGTTTTGAAAGCCCAATCGATTAGTTCTCTTACAGCTTCTGTTGCATAGCCCACATTCCAATATTTCTCAATAAATCCATAGCCAATTTCCACTGTTTGATTCTCGTTTGGTCCACCTTTAAATCCAATATCACCTAAAACGCTATCATCTTCTTTCCGAAGAACATACCACGCCCCCCATGGTAATAAAGCCACATCTTGTTTTACATTCTCTACATGCCCTACAATATGCGGACCGCTATTATATCCTTGCTCGTTAGCAATTTGAATCCTCTCTTCTGTACACGGCACTATATAGAGCCTTTCTGTTTCTAATTTCATTTTGATTTCCCCTTTTGCTTAAACGTTACTCTAATTATAACAAATAATATGACTTTATTATGAATGTCGAATTATATTTTTCTGAATTTTCTTTTAATTTAGAGGGTTTTTCAATATTTTTTGCGAAACATTTGTATAACAATTTTTCTTTGCTTATTGCTACATAATAGTAGGTTCGGGTGGAGTTTTGCAAGCGTTTCCTATACAATAACCGATATTTTTTGACTTTTCCTAACAAAATATCTTGCAATATATTCAGAAAGTCATTACAATTGCCATATATTAAAAATCTTAGCAATATATAAATCCTCATCAATCCGATGAGGTAGAGGTTGCGACTTTTAATAGTAAAACGGACGAGACACAGAGAATGTCAGCTGACTCCGTTTGAAAGGAAAAGTTGCCGAAGTTTATATTTCTTCTCTGGAAATATGAGCTGGGGCTGTCTCCGAAAGGAACAGAACTGTCACGTTTACAAAATTACCGTGTAAACGTGGGGTGCTATCTTAACGGAAGGGTATGATGGGGTGGTTATTTGTGAAACGTTCCGCCAAATTCCTTTGACGGTTTTTTGTATTTTTCTCCCCCGCTCCTTCCTAACCTACAAGAAAAGGAGTGTTGAACATGAATAGCGCAACAAATCAATCTACCTCTAAAACGCAAACTACACAAGGACAAGGTGAATTAAAACGCGGATTAAAATCTCGTCACCTTACGATGATTTCTCTCGGTGGTACAATTGGTACCGGACTATTTCTTGCCAGCGGTGGTGTCATCCATACAGCTGGACCTGGTGGCGCATTAATTGCATACGCCGCAATTGGAATTATGGTTTATTTTTTAATGACAAGCTTAGCTGAACTTGCAGCTTACATGCCTGTTACTGGATCTTTTAGCACGTATGCAACAAAATTTGTTGATCCATCACTTGGCTTTGCACTTGGATGGAACTATTGGTATAACTGGGCAATTACGATTGCTGCTGAACTTGCAGCCGTAACATTAATTATGAAATTTTGGTTCCCAGATACCCCTTCTCTTATTTGGAGCGGATTATGTTTAGCTATTATTTTCCTTTTAAACTACTTATCTGTTAAAGGGTTTGGTGAATCTGAATATTGGTTCGCACTTATTAAAGTAGTTACGATTATTATCTTTTTAATTGTTGGTTTCATGATGATTTTTGGAATTATGGGCGGTGAAACGGTTGGATTTAAAAACTTCACTGTTGCAGATGCACCATTTAACGGCGGTATCATGGCAATTATCGGTGTATTTATGGCAGCTGGTTTCTCATTCCAAGGTACTGAACTATTAGGAGTAGCTGCTGGTGAAACGTCTGATCCAGAACGTAATATCCCAAAAGCAATTCGTTCAATCTTTTGGCGTATTCTTTTATTCTATATCCTTGCGATTCTCGTTATCGGTTTATTAATTCCTTATACAACTGAAAGCCTTGCTGCAAGTGATGTTACAGTAAGTCCGTTTACACTTATTTTTGAAAAAGCGGGCGTTGCCTTTGCTGCTTCTGTTATGAACGCTGTTATTTTAACTGCTGTACTATCTGCTGGTAACTCTGGTATGTATGCATCAACTCGTATGCTTTGGGATTTAGCACGCCAAGGAAAAGCACCAAAGTTTCTTGGTAAATTAGATAGCCGCGGTGTACCTGTTAACGCGTTAATCGTAACGTCAATTGTTGGTAGTATTGCTTTCATTGCTTCTTTATTCGGTGATGGTGTTGTATACATTTGGTTATTAAACGCATCCGGAATGTCTGGTTTTATCGCATGGGTTGGAATTGCAATTAGTCATTACCGTTTCCGTAAAGCATATATCGCACAAGGAAAAGATTTAAATGACTTACCATATAGAGCAAAATGGTTCCCATTCGGTCCAATCTTCGCATTTACACTTTGTATCATCGTAATTTTAGGACAAAACTACGGCGCATTTATGGGTGAAGCAATTGATTGGAACGGTGTACTCGTTTCTTACATCGGTTTACCACTCTTCTTAGTACTATGGTTAGGTTATAAATTTACGAAAAAAACAAAAGTGATTCCACTTGATAAATGTGAACTAAAATAAAGTGAAACGAGCAAACAAATTTGTTTGCTCGTTTTTTGTTGCAAACCTCTTTACTTCCCTATTGCTCCTGTTTTTGCAATAATAAAGGAAATATAAATAAAGGTTGGGATACAATGAACATCCGCATTACTGATGAAGCAAAAGCAGCTATACATAGATTCGAACTTGAAGATAAAAAAATCGTTCGCATTAGAGGAACAATGACGAACTCTTGTAGTATTTTCGTTGATGTCGATTTAATTTGGGATACATATAACGCAGATGATGTTGTATATGAAGATGCAGAGCTTATCGTACAAATGGATTCATTCACGAAAGACTACACTGGTGATACGGTGAAACTTGATTATAAGACGACAGGTTTTAGTATTACGACTCCGAGTGAGACTTTGGTTTATGGATTGTCGATTAAAAAATAAAAATTGTTTTCATTTGACCACCGAGGTGAAAAAATGGGTAAATATGTTCCGTTAAAATTTTTATTTAATGAAGAATTAGCAGAAAAAATAGCTGATTCTATTTGTAAACACGATCCTTGTTTCTCTAAAAGCATCTTTGTAGATTCTGTAGCTTGTAAAGTTGAAAATTTAGAGTTAAAACAACGTATTGAAGTAATGGCAGATGAATTACACAATGCTTTACAAAAAGATTTTAATGCCACAATACATATATTACTGAAAACATTAGGACCAGAAAACACAACAGAAGTAGGCACATTTACAAATGGATATATGTACATGCCTCTTGCAAAATACGTTGAAAAATATGGACTTTACGATTTTGAAACCTCGTTCAATGCAATGTATGAAATAACGAAAAGGAATACTGCTGAATATGCCATTCGGCCCTTTCTTGAAACATACCATGAAGATACACTAAACATATTACAACAGTGGATTCATGACGAAAACAGCCACATTAGGAGATTAGTTTCTGAAGGTACAAGACCAAGGCTTCCTTGGGCTAAAAAAACAGGAGCTCTAAAAGGTGATTTTAAGTACAATTTACAGCTTCTTGAACCATTAATGAATGACCCTTCTAAATATGTTCAAAAATCTGTAGCCAATCATATTAACGATATTACGAAAGAAGATAAAGAACTCGTTTTTCAGTGGTTACAGCAATTACGTGATAAACAGCATCCTGTTAACCCTTGGATTATAAAACATGGGTTAAGAACAGTTATTAAAAATGGTACTTTGCCAAAAGATTTTTGTTTTTAGTAATTTTTAAAAAAACCCTTCTACTTCAAAATGAAGCAGAAGGGCTTTTTTTTCTTTCAAACATTACCCTTGCCTTAAAATATTTTGAAACATTTTCGGCTTATTTCGTTCAAAGCTTTCTATAAGTTCTTTTCCAAATATCGTTATACTCTCTTCCAAAGGCTGGCCTAAATAGCCCCACTTAAAGTCTTTTTGAATAAAGAAGTAGTAATCTCCATTTGGAAATACAGGTATCATCCACTCATCAAATTCATTTCTTTCAAACTCTAAATGGGGATTCACCCAATAACACTCATGTTACCAATCTAGTGCCATGATATATTCATTCGATGCTGTAATTTCTTGAAAGGCTTGTAACGCTTTACTTTCCAGATCATTTATCGACTCTCCAAAGTAATGAGAAATATCATATGTAACAAAAGGACTTGGCACCATAAATGATGGAAATGTAGAAACACCTGGCGAAAACTCAAGCTCACTATATACCCTTTCCAAAATTCGCTCGTCCTCTTTGTCTGTAAACTCAATCCAATTCTCCATTAAACATCTACCTTTCCTTTATATTTTAAAGGAATTCCACTCGAAAATCCCAAATATATAAATAACAATTCTCACAAGGAGTAACGTTATATGAATCTATTCGAACACGAAACGTAAAACCGTTTCTCTTTAATAAGAGGTCCTCCGCTTTTTTTTCTCATCATATCATCTATTAAAAAATAGGAGGACAAAATTATGAAACGTGATCCATTATTTTTAACTTTATTAGAAAGCGCAAATACAAATTTTAGTGGCTGGGATTTTTCTTTCATTTCAGAAACAGGTCGAATGAAGAGCGAGCCATTACCATGGTCGTACGGCAGTACTGCTTTTCAGCTTATGCAACGTGCAGAATCAATGCTCGATATGGGTACTGGCGGCGGAGAGTTTTTATCTATGTTACAACCGTTCCCGTCAACTATATTGGCTACTGAGGGCTACGCTCCAAACGTGCCAATTGCTCGAAAGAAGTTAGAGCCTTTTGGAGTTACTGTTGTGGCGGTGAACGATGATACTGTTTTACCATTTCAAAATCGTCAATTTGATTTAATTATAAATCAACATGAATCGTATGCTGCTTCTGAGGTAAACAGAGTCCTTTCTCCAAGTGGCGTTTTTCTTACACAACAAGTTGGTGGTCTTGATTGCACGGAACTTAATGCGCAGTTTGGCTCACCACTAAATAGCGAATTTGCAAGTTGGTCTCTCGAAACCGCATGCAGTGAGTTAAAGGAAAATGGATTTACTATTTTAGAAGAAAAAGAAGAGTTTCCTTTTCAACGCTTTTACGACATTGGTGCGATTGTCTATTATTTAAAAGCAATTCCGTGGCAAATCCCTAATTTTACTGTTGAAAGGTATTATGAGGATTTATATCGCATACATGAGAGCATCTTACAAAAAGGATATTTTGATGTGAAGCAACATCGATTTATGATTAAGGCGATTCGTGACTAACGGAAAAGAGGTGGCAAAGCCACCTCTTTTTTGTTCCGTTTACGTATATTCTCTACTCTTTCACCATAAGAAAAGTTATATCATACATATTACAATTATGACCAATGAATTGTATTTCTGAAGCATATAATCACCTCGCATATATAATGAAAGCAAAAACGTGATTTTTCACTATCCTCTTCTATTGAGAAACGAGTTGTTTTTCATATCGTTTGTTCGCATCATCTTCTGTCAAACATGCAGTTGTGTAATTAATAATATTCCGGTTATCGTAAGTGAATATATGTTTTAACTTATTTTCTTCTGTTAATACTATCGGTAAGTATTTTGGTAAATTGCTAACTACTCCTCTATTATCACCATCTAATATCCAATCAATTTCTTTCCATTCTAACAATCCTCCAGCCGTACGTAATGGTGTATTCATTTGCATTCCATCTGGCAAATCAGCAACGAACACATACATTCCTTCACTAGCCTGGGGCTCATCTTTACCTTTAAAAACAACAGTCCCTTTATACGTTACACTTGAAAGTTCTATGCCCGTTTCCTCAAACGTTTCTCTAATTATTCCATCGTATGGCGTTTCATTCTCTTCTATTTTCCCTCCGACACCATTCCACATCCCCATATTCGGCTTTTTATTTCTATTTAATAGCAGTATTTTATCGCTTTTTCTAATAAAGCAAATTGTGTATTTGTACATACGATCATTTCCTTTCATTTTCCACATGAGTTATTTGGCTTATTTTCAATTAAAAACACTCGCCTTATAATTCCTTACTACATAATATATAGTACAACTTTCATGCGTAAACACTTTACGTCAAACGAGAGAATCCTTTTTAGAAAGGAGAATTTAAAATCGATAATATAAGCAATGAATTTTTAAACCAATATTACAACAGCCTCGTGTGGTTAAACGATACACACTGGTTCGGGGTTCCAATCTGTAAACTTCCCTCTGATCTCTTTTTGTATCAAGAAATTATTTATGAATTAAAGCCCGATTTAATTATTGAATGCGGGACTTTTCACGGTGGTAGTGCACTGTATTTAGCTTCTATGTTAGATTTAATTGGAAAAGGTCACGTACTTACTATCGATATAACTCCGCAGCCAAATCGGCCATCACATAATCGGATTACGTATTTAACAGCATCTTCTGTTTCTGTGCAGGCCATCCAAACAATAGTAAGTATGCGCAAACCTGATGATGTGATTTTAGTTATTCTAGATTCTGATCATAGTAAAGAGCATGTATCCAAAGAACTCTTACTATATAAATCTATCGTCACTACTGGCAGTTATATGATTGTAGAAGATACCTCCATTAACGGAAATCCGCTTCTTCCCGATTGGGGTCCTGGCCCGATGGAAGCTGTGGAAGAGTTTTTAACTAAAAACAATAACTTCATAATCAACGAGTCTAAACATAAATTTTTCATATCATTTAATCCAAAAGGTTTTTTAAAGAAAATAAAGTGAAACTTTAATAAGTGGGGTTTTGCATATCCCCACTTATTCTATCATTTTCATTTTTGAAAAAGGATAATATACAAATTCCACCTTGCCAATTATGTTATCTTCTTCAATATATCCTAAGCCATTGCGACTATCTCTACTCACTTCGCGGTTATCTCCCATTACAAATAACTTATTTGGCGGAATTTTTGTCTTTTGAAAGTTATAAAACACTTGTGTGTTGTTAAATAAATCTTTGTTCGTATATGGTTCTTCTTGCTTTTTATCGTTCACATATACCTTTCCATTCGTTATGTTAATTACATCACCAGGAAGTCCTATTACACGTTTCACATAATATTTCGATTCATCCTCTTCCTTTATAATGACAATTTCTCCGTGCTGTAAATTAGAAAGACGTACTACTGCTTTATTTACAAATACGTAGTCTTCTTCATATAAAGTCGGCTGCATCGATTCGCCTTCCACTTTACATAAAGTAAAAGAATGGTAGCCTATTACCATCACAAATATAAATAGTATGTACTTTCCCCAGCCTCTCTTAATCTCCTTTTTCATATCCATTCCCACCTTATAAAGCGCTTTTTAACTCAAAAAATATATCACTGCACAATATGTTTCCATGCAGTGATACTATTTTTACTGTGCCTTGTTCGGTTGTTCTACTGGAATTGAATTTGTATTTGATCTATTTGTTTTTAATTCAAAATACGCATCCAAAATCTCTTTACCAATCGCAGAATTAATTCCTGATTTATCATCATTCACCCATGGTACAACAACTGAAAAAGCTACTTCCGGATCAGCATCATATGGTGCATAACCGGCAAGAGTTAAATTATAACATTTTTTTCGGTTGTTGTTCTCATCTCTTCCAATATCACTTTCTCCACCATATACTGTCTCAGCTGTTCCTGTTTTTCCCGCTGGTTTATATGGTAGACCTTTAAACGTTCCGGTACCTGTTCCGTCAGCTTCTTGAAAAACTCTTCTAAATCCTTCTTTTACATGATTAATGTACGAAGTGTCCATATCCAATCTATTTAATACAACTGGTTCAATCGACCGAACGACTTTTCCTACATCCTCTGGTCTATTCGGTTGCTCTCTAACTTCTTGTACAATTTGTGGTTTCATTCGGTAACCGCCATTTGCAATTGTGGAAATATATTGTGCAAGCTGAAGCGGCGTATATGTATCATACTGTCCAATCGCGTAATCAAGTAAAAATCCGGGTATGTTATCAGTTCTACCTATTTGACCGATTGATTCATTTGGCAGGTCAATACCAGTCGACACACCTAGGCCAAATTGTCTAAAATAGTAGCGCATTTTATTAAATGTTTCTTGTTTAATGTCTAATGGATTATTTGGGACATAATTAATGCCTGCCATTTTTAAAGCTGTATTAAACATATAAACGTTCGATGACACTTGTAAAGCTCTTAAATCATCAATATCCCCAAATTCTTTCCACGATTTCTTCGGCTTAGAACTTCCTTTAAAATACATTGGTGCATCAAAGAAATGTGTATACGGCTTAATCGCTTCTGTTTGATATCCAGCTAATAAAGTAGCCCCTTTTACAGTTGATCCTAACTCATAAGAACTTGTCATCGTTCCTAATGCATAATCTTCTATTTGCATACCGCCATCTTTATTTACAATTTTCTTTCCTGCCATTGATAAAATTTGACCGTTTTTCGGATTCATCATTACTACGAACGCACGATCCATCATAGGCTCTGCAGCATGAAAGGCTCGTAAATTCTTTTCAAGACTTCCCTCTACTCTTTTCTGCAAATCCATATCGACTGTTAACATTAAATTATTTCCACTTTTTCCTTCGGTCACTTTTTCTGTTCGAACAATCTTCCCTGCTTTATCCATAATATTTTTAGACTGTTCTTTCGTTCCATGTAGTGCATCTTCGTATTGTTTTTCGATGTAACTTTTACCAATACGGTCGTTTCGATTATAATCACGAACTAAATAATAATCTAATTGTTCTCTTGGCAACCCTTCATTTTCATTAGAAACGCTACCTAGTATAGAGCGCAGTATTTTATCATTTGGGTATTCACGTTCCCAATCTACTGTCGTATCTACCCCTGGTAAACTTGCCAACCTTTCACTAACGACAGCATATTCATTTTGACTTACATCTTTTTTAACAATTTGCGGTGTCATTTTATATCCTGCATTCATTTTGCTTTTAATTACTAATACTTCTATATCTTCCTTTGAAAGCTCATTTAATTCTTCTTGCGTAATTCTTTCCCGGCGCAGTTCTTCTACTTTTTTATCTAATTCTTTTCCTTCTATTTCTTGCTTTCTAAATTTACTCTCATCTTCTTTCGTTACTTTCGCTGCTGCCCGCTTTTCATTTAACTGCATCCAAAAATCTTTCTTATCTGTCTCCGTTAACTTATCCATGTCCTCTTGCGACATTTCAATTAGCTTGGCTAAATCTCTTGCTACTTGTAAAACTTCTTTCGAGTCTACTCCTCTCATTTTCGTATATGTAACGGTTCGCAATGGTTTATTATTTACAATAACGTGACCTTGCCGATCAAACATTTTCCCTCTAGGAACGGGAGTGCTTACCGTTACATCTTCCTTTTTGTTTACTTCATTTCTATACGTTTCTCCATCAATGATTTGTACTTTACCTAATTGAATTATAATAGCTGAAAATAAAAGAAAGACAATAAAAAATAGTACATTTAACCGAAATGGAATATGAGTCTTTTTCTTTTTCGATTGTTTTTTCTGCTCCTTTTTCTGTCTCATTTCGCTCCCTCGCTTCATTCTATTAACATTTCTACGCAAAATCATTATGTATCAAATTTATTTATATGATATATATAGAATATTATATTAATTACAAAAGAAATAAAAGATTTAATTTTCAGTTTTTAAATTTATTACCCTATTTATTACCATTCCCTTAATACGCAATAACATGAATATTATCCTAAAAGAAAAATGGTACACAACTAGTTTTTATACCATTCGTTTACATTTATTTGTATACTAAATAAATCCATAAAAGACATTACTTAAAAGGAGAACGAAAATGACAGATTCGTTTATCATACATACTAATACGCCACATTGTTTAAACTTTATGATCTACATTCAAAATATTTATCTCAATCAAAAAGGAAAAAAAGAAAATTTTCGTTTTCCTTACATAACAAAAACATTACATTTCTCCACTGACTTTAAAACAAATTTCAAAGAACTATGGCTGACTCTTCGTAAGCAAACCGCTAACGACAGATATGATTTACAAATTTTTCACGAGGAGAATCATATATTTTACGAGAAGCTTTTTGACGCTAATTTATGTGATGAGGAATCATTTAAAGAATTAATATGTAGTTTTAAAGTATGGTGGACTAGCATAGCAGGTCAGCTTTCAATAGAATATTCCGTAAGTAATTATAGTGAACAACTTTATAATGACTTAGTTTTATACTTAAAGCAAAACGAAATAGAGCCTTTACAACAGCTACATATTAGCTTACTTTATGACGATTGTGTATTCGCTAAAGAAAACATTTCTTCCTATTCTGCTATTTTGCCGACTAAAACCTTTTTTATAGGTTATAGAGATGTGGTTACTACATTATCGACCTGTTTTCATATGGCTTAAAACAGCGATTACTCAAATAAAAAACTGAGGTAGATACCTCAGTTTTTTCGATAACTTATTTCATTGAAGATACCCCTTCAACAAATTCACCAATCTTATTTTGAAAAACAAAATTAAAGTTATATTCCTGTCCTGTTAACTCTTCATTTACTAAGATGGTTGTTGCTCCTACTTCCCTCTTTGCAATTTGCGGGAATGAAGCGACAGGCTGTACTTTTAGTGACGTTCCCATAACGATAAGCACATCTGTTTCATATAAACGTTTGATAGCATTTTGATATTGCGGCAATGTATCTCCGTATAAAACAACGTCTGGATTTAAAATGAAATTACACTTCTCACAACGCGGTACTTCATGATCAATCATATACTGTAAATCATATCCAGATTTACATTTTGGACAATGTGCTGTTTGAAGTGTTCCATGTAAATCAATGACATGCTTACTGCCACCTAATTGATGTAAACCGTCAATATTTTGCGTTAAAATCGTAATATCTTTCCCTTGTTCTTCTAGCGCAGCTAAAAAGCGATGGCCACGATTTGGTTTATATTGATGGAACGTATTAATTTGAAAAATTTCTTTATAATGCTTCCAAAATTCTTTCGGACTTCGGTTATAGTACCCTCTTGATAAGTACATCTCCACATTCGCATCAGCATACAATCCATTTGCTGAACGAAAATCTGGGATACCACTTTCCGTACTTGCACCTGCGCCTGTTAATACTGTAATTTTCTTCGCTTTTTCTAAAATTGAACGAACCTCTTCAAATTGCTGCACAAAAATCACCTCTATGTATTTTCCTATTCTTATTATACCAGTTGTTTACAGGAGGTGTTGTACGATTCGTTTTATTTAATGCGTCGTGCCCCCAACCTCTACAATATCTACCTCAACTATCGTCGTTACCTCAACTGCCAATTCTATCCCTTTACGAATAGTAGAAAGCGACATACTCGGTTGTCCTGGATAATTACTCGCTTGTTCTGGTAAAAACGGAATATGAATGAATCCTCCTTTTATTTTCTTATCATGTTTCTCTAGTTCATGCATAAGTCCATAGAATAAGTGATTACAAACGAATGTACCTGCCGTTTGTGAAATAGATGACGGTATGCCTTCTTCGCGAAGTTTTTTTACAATTGCTTTCATCGGGAGTGTGGACCAATACGCAATCGCTCCTTCTTCTACAACCGGTACATCTACCGGCTGATTCCCTTCATTATCAGCAATTCTTGCATCATCAATATTAAGTGCGACACGTTCTATCGTAATATCTGGTCTGCCCCCAGCTTGTCCAATGCATATAATAATTTCCGGCGCTAGTTCTTCTATATACTCTTTTAATACGCTTATTGATTTATGAAATACAGTTGGTACTTGTTTGCTTATTATCTTGTATTCTCCAATTGTTTTTTCATGCAAACCTTTTGCTACTTCCCAAGCTGGATTGATATTTTCTCCGCCAAACGGATCAAACCCTGTTAATAATACTGTTTTCATAGTTTTATCCTCCTAATTAGAAACGATATACAAGGCCGTACATAATAAACATATTTATGATAAAAATTGAAAGAGCAATTGGTACTTGTGCTTTAATAACCGCATTTTTATCCTTTAGCTCTAAAAGCATTGCAGGTACGATATTAAAGTTTGCTGCCATTGGAGTAAGTAGCGTTCCACAATATCCAGCAAACATACCGAGTGCTGCCATAATTGCTGGGTTTCCGCCGTGCATTTGAACTATTAAAGGTAAGCCAATTCCGCCAGTAATAACAGCAAACGCTGCGAATGCATTTCCCATTACGACTGTAAATAGCATCATGCCTAAACAGTACGCCATAACAGCAACGAATGGATACTCTGTCGGTAACACTTGTCCGACTAGATCTGAAACAACTTGTCCAACGCCAGACTTCGCGAAAATACCGCCAAGTGCTGCTAACATTTGTGGCAAAATAACAGCCCAGCCGACAGCTTGTAATAGTCTGCTTCCTTCTTGTACAGGCGTTGTTATTTTTGATTTTGTAATACGCATCGCCGCAACGAATGCGAGTAATGCACCAAGCGCTAATGCAACTAATGTTACTTTATCTGGATCAACAAGAGAGACATTACCCCATTTAATTTTCCCTAACGTCAACGTACCGATAATTGTAAAAATAGGAATTAAAAGTGCAGGCATAAAAATTTTATTTTTTAATTTCTCAGCATGTTTTACACGTTCTTGCACAGGTACTTCTTTTTCCTCTGATTTTGTTACTTTATTTAGTGAAGCTAAAACGACCATAGCGAGCACTATACAGCCAACGTAAAACGAAGGAATTACATTTCCGAATAAAAATGTAACTGCAAACAATGCCCAAAATAAACTAGAACCGAATCTGTTTGGATGTTCACGATCGAATGCGATACGAACAGCGATAAAAGCAACGATTATCCCTAATACATAATAGATTGTATCCATTGTGATGATGTTCATATTAAATTGCCTCCTTCTCTTCTTTTCCTTCTGCCTTCATTGTTTTCTCTATATATTTATCAAACCTTCTAAATCTAATCCAGCTTACAATAAGTGCAGATATTGCAGTTGGAATGCCCCAAAGTGCCATATCCCATACTCCGACATGCATACCTACTGAATCGAAGAATCCTTTCATTAATAAAATAGCTCCAGTTGCGATGAAAATATCTTCTCCGAAAAACCAAGCTGTATTTTCAGCAGCCGCTGCGTTTGCTTTAATCTTTTCTCTTAATTTTTCAGGAAGTTTACCGTATTTACCTTGCGCGGCCCCTTCTGCCATCGGTGCAACGAGCGGTCTTACCGTTTGTGCATGCCCACCAATATTAAGCCCTAGTGCTGCTGATGATTCTCTTATCGTAAAATATGACATTAATACTCTTCCAGTTGTTGCTCCTTTTGATTTCGTTATAAGTGCTTCTGCTCTTTCTTTTAAACCGTAACGCTCTAAAATTCCGATTACCGGTAAAGTTAATATAATTGGCATAGACATATATCTATTTTCTATGAAAAATTTACCGAACATGCTGATCACATCATAAAAACTTAATCCTGAAACCATACCAGTAACAATACCTGCAACCATAACTACTAAAAGTGTATTTAATCTAAATAAAAAGCCCACTGCAACAAGTAGTATCCCGATTAATTTAATCATTTCTAGCACTTCCTCTCATTTTTTATTTCGGTGCACAAATAGAAACCCTATTAAGTTTGAATGTTCTGTATATTCTTCTCGCAAATTGCACTGCTTTTTCCCCATCACCGTGTAAACAAATCGTTTGCGCCTGAACTGCTACTTTCTCTCCATTGACCGCATTTACATGGCCTTCTTTCACCATTTGAAGTACTTGCTTTATCGCTTCGTCTTCATCTTTTATAAGCGCATTTTCTTCTGTACGGCTCGTTAATGTACCATCTTGTTTATATGTACGATCCGCAAAAGCCTCTTGTACGAGAGTTACATTGTATTTTTCTGCAGCCTGTATAAACGCCTCGCTATTTGCTAATCCGTAAAGTAATAGATTTGGGTTAATATGATAAATTGCCTTTACGATTGCATCTGCAATTTCCGGGTCAGTTGCCGCCATATTATATAGAGCGCCATGCGGTTTCACATGATGCATCTCCCCACCAGCCACTTTTACAAACCCGTCTAGTGCCCCAATTTGATATAAAACATAATCATATACTTCACTTGCTGAAACATTCATGTTTCTTCTACCAAATCCAATTAAATCTGGAAAACCAGGATGTGCCCCTATCACTACGTTATGCTGCATTGCCTTTTCAACCGTCTTCCTCATTACAGACGGATCACCCGCATGAAAACCGCAAGCAACGTTTATAGAGGAAACGAACGGAAGAATTTCATCATCATTCCCCATTTTATAAGCGCCAAAACTTTCTCCTAAATCACAGTTTAAATCAATTGTAGTCACAATGTATTCCTCCTAATTTCAGCTTCGTAAAGCGATGAATTTCTTTAAGAGATTTATATTTACTTCTTGTTCTATGTACAATTGTTCCGCTTCTTCAAGCATAATTTTCTCAAAAGAAACATAGTCCCCCGGCTTTAGCTGGGCAAGAAGAGGTAAATCTACTGAAATGATATTTCCCATTCTCGGATAGCCACCTGTCGTTTGCCTATCTGCCATTAATATAATCGGCTGTCCACCATTAGGAACTTGAATGGTTCCAAATGTAACAGGACTCGATAAAATCTCTTTTTCTTCAATCCTATTTAAAACTTCTCCCTCAACCCTATAGCCCATACGGTCAGCATAATTAGATACCTTATACTCTTTCGTAAAAAATGCCTTTCTACTTTCTTCTGTAAACTGATCATATTCAAAGTCAGTTATGACACGAAGCTTTGGATGTTTCTTATACTTTGGTAGTACGCTGTTGCTAATTGCCCATTTCGTTTTTATTCTCGCATCTTTTTGTAAGTCTTGAATGAAACGACTCGCCATTTCTGGTTGTGCACCAATTTGGAAGTAGTTACCCTTTTTCAACATTCTTCCTTCTATACCACCAATCGCAGCACGTATGTACGTACTTTTACTTCCCATTGTACGCTCAATATGTATACCACCCGCAAAAGTTACATACGCTCTGCAACCACTTTTCACTTTTCCAAAACAAAGCATACTACCTTCTTCCGCTAAAATGGGACGCCATAACGGGATACGTTCTCCATTCAATAACGGTTCCATATCTGCTCCGCCAATCGCAAGTAAAGTCGTTTTCTTTATTAACAACTTAGGTCCCATAATCGTCATTTCGAGTCCCGCTTCATTCTCTTCATTACCAACTAACATATTGATCATCCGAAGTGCACTTTGATCCATCGCCCCGCCAACTGGCACACCGTATTGTTGATAATGAGATCGTCCTAAATCTTGGACTGTTGTAAACATTCCTGCATGCAAAACTTCTACATCCATTCTTTAGCCCCCTCAAATGATACGTACTCTTCCTTCGTTATTGGGATAAATCGTAAATACATACCACTTTGAATATATGTTGGTATTTCTCCTTCTGGATTAAATAATGAAATAGGAGTTCGGCCGATAATATTCCATCCTCCTGGTGTTTCAAGCGGATATATACCTGTTTGATTTCCGCCAATACCTACTGAACCAGGAGAGATTTGTAACCGTGGTGTTTCTTTTCTAGGTGTTTCTAATTCTTTTGAAAGTCCTCCTAAATACGGGAACCCTGGTGTAAAACCTAGCATATATACAAAATATGTAGTTTCACTATGTATTCGAATCACATCTTCTACTTGTAAACCTTTATAATGCGCAACCTCTTCTAAATCAGGTCCATATTCTCCCCCGTAGCACACTGGTATAGAAATATGTTTCACATCCTGTTTTACTTCTTCTTTATAAGAATCACACAGCTCCTTTATATACTGGTGAACGTAATCATATGGCCTTTCACTTCTCTCATTTCTCTTCCATACTTCGTATACATTGTAGTAAACAGCTAATGAAGTAAACGACGGAACGCACTCAATCATTCCTGCAAATGGATGTTGCTGCAGTGCTTGAAATAACCGCTGTACTTTCTCATATATATCCATCTTAATTTCTTCACCAAATGTAACAATAATTGCTTGATCCCCTAACGCAGAAAATTTCATCCTACTCCCTCTTTCTATGCCAAAAAGCCGAGTTCTTTCGAAATGCGATGTGCTGTTTCTTTCACCTTAGCGATAAAATATGAAATGTTACTTTCGCTGTACTCAATTGCTAATCCCGAAATACTCATACCTGCTACAACCGTTCCATCACTTGCGAAAATGGGTGCTGCTATTGCGGCTGTATGATTTTCTAACTCGGAATAACTAATTGTGTAGCCTTCCTTTTTTGCCATTTGCAACACTTCTAGCAATTGTTCCTTATCCACAATTGTTCCATCTGCAAACTGTTTTAAATCCACTTCCTCTATGTATCTCCGTTTCTCTTCCTCAGAAAAATACGATAGTAAAATTCTCGGACATGCACCAGCATAAAGCGGTGCTCTTCTTCCAACCGCCGTATACACGCGTACTGGCTGAACACCTTCCATCTTTTCAACATAAATTGCGTCATTACCATCTTGAATTATTAAATTAACTGCCTGTCCTAAACTATCTCTAAGTTCTTTCATATAAGGAATTGCTATATTCCTTACTGATAATCGTTGTGAAACAAGTTGACCGAACCGTAAAAATACGACCCCTAAACGATATTTCCCCTTTTCGTTTTTTTGTAAAAACTCCATCTCTTCTAACGAGCCAATTAAACGATAAACAGATGTTTTCGGCATATTTGTAAGCTGAACCATCTCAGTTAAACTTAGCTCTTCATGCTCATAAAACAACTCTAAAATATCCATTGTCTTAACTGCCGTTTTATTTATACTCATTCTATCTCCCTTTCGTTCCGAATTACGGAACTTAAATTCCGTTTTTCGAAACAAACATATAATTTAAAATTATAAAATATTCTTTCAATTCTATCAATATTTTTTTCACGTACATAATCCGATATATTTTGTCCGCTATAAAAAAACAAAAATAATATGTGATTTATATAAAATGAAAGGCTCTTGGATGATTGAAAAAACTTTAACACGTGAAGAATGAACTATTAGTGAATGTAATTTATATTGGAGTGATTCGCTTCCTGACAGTGAATATAAAATTAACCCTAGAAATCACGACGGTTCAATTTCTAAAGTTCACATTGCTACAAAACTATTAGAATAAAAGCTGCAATAAAAAAGTAAATATAAAGAGCATGTATTGATCAATACATGCTCTTCTCATAGTTATTCAAATTATTCTTTTTTAACATGATTGAATGTTCCTTCGTACAACTACCGAGTCTATTAGTTGTATATTACTTATTTTTCAAAATCGTTCTTTTAGCTTTTTTAATAATTCTACTAGTTGATTTTATGTCAGCATCCTTTTCCCATTCTTTACACAGGTTCATTACCCAATCCGGTTTAGTTTTACTTGCATCATTTAACCAGTTTCCAACCGAATCTTGTACATATTTTGATGGATCTGATTTAAGTAAATTAAGAATAGGAAGTGCTTTTTCAGGTTCTTGTTTTAATATTTCAATATGTTTACTCCATACACCTCGAGGACGAATAGATTCTACAGAGAACCTGCGAATATTCTCATCTTCACTTTTTGCCCATTCTACTAACAATTCCACACTTTCTTCTATATTTTGTGAAAGTTCTTCTCTAATAGACATCCAAGCAATTTCTCGAACACCAAAATGATGATCCGCCGCAAAAGGTCGAATGTATGTTAATGTATCTTTTAATGTGTCATTTGATTTTTTATTCATAAACGCTGCCCAACATCGTACACTATCTGAAATATGATTAGATAATTTTAACAGTACGTCTTCCTTGTTTCCATCATTCTCTTTGAGTATAATTTCATCCAATAAAGTCCCTGTTATTCGTATGACTTTCATTCCTGTTTCAACGTTCTGTTTTTCTAATTCAGCTACTATACATTCCAAACTATTCTTGAGTCCTATTGAAGGTAAGACATTTTTAAGTAGTTCAATATGATTTATAGCTAGCCATTCTGTTAGATTAACACTTTCTACTTTCCCTTGCTGTAGTAATTGTAAGACCTCTTTAGGAATTTCGTTTACTTTCCTGGCTCCTTTCCTGTTTAAGATAATTTCTGATTCTTTCTTTATCATTTAAATTCCCTCCTTGCAATACTATCTTCAAATAAACAGAGGCCATTTTGAAAAGTAATAATCAAAATGACCTCTGTCTTTCTTAATTGAACATTCAGTTTTACAAAAAAATGTAATTTAAATCCACCGGAAGAATATTTCTCCCATACTTTTTCTTTATAACGCTCTTACTTGTTCCAACGGCCAGAAAACAGCTTGTCCTTTTCCGACAATTTCATCTTCTGAAATAAAGCCAAACATGCGACCATCCTTAGAAACTTCACGATTATCCCCTAAAACAAATACTTGGCCTTCTGGCACTTTCGTTTTCCCAGTGATTTGTTCTAACGTAAAGTCTGGAGTTAATACACGGCCTACTGCTTTTTCTTTAAACTTTTTTAAATATGGTTCTTCCATCGCTTTTCCGTTTACATATAAAACATCATTTTTATACTCAACTGTATCGCCTGGCAAACCAATTACTCGTTTTACTAAATCGTATCCTTCTTTTCCGTGGAAGACGATAATATCAAAGCGATCTAATCCACTTATACTATAACCAATCTTATTCACTAGAACTCGTTCGTTATTTTTTAAAGTGGGCATCATTGATTCACCTTGCACTAAAGAAGGTGTAAATAAAACACCGCGAATAATAGCAATTAATACAAGGGTAAAACCTATCGTTTTAGCCCAAGAGAATAATTCTTTCTTCGTATTTTCCTTCATCGTTTCTCCTCTTTCTTAAGCACTTATTTTATTATTTCAACTAATTCTTGTACTAAATTAGGATCTATTTCAGAAAAACATGATTTTCCTTCTCTTACCGCTGTACCGACATGAGCTTGCGAAATTCCAGTTTCATCTAGCAATCGCTTTATATTTTCTTTCGTCACGCCAGCTCCAGCTACAAGCTGAATTTGACCATCGCTTACCTTTTGCATTTCTGTAAGCACCGGAATATTCTCTACTATATTTCCTTGTCCACCTGAAGTTAGAACGTGAGTCACTTTATGAAACTTCTTTAAAGTGTTCATTGCTTCTACTGGATTTTCTATATCATCTATCGCACGGTGGTACGTTACATTTATTCCATCTACAACAGATAGTAAGTCCGCTAATTTCTCTTCATCCACTTCATTTCGTTCGTTTAATACGCCTAATACTACACCAGCTGCTCCTAACTTCTGCGCAACTATAATATCTTCTTTCATCATTTCAATTTCTTCTTCCGTATATGTAAAAGACTTCGCATGCGGACGAATCATAACATGAATTGGTATACTTACCGCTTCTACCGCTTTTTTTATAAAAGCATAACTCGGTGTTAAACCACCTTCTGTATAAGATGAAATTAATTCAATCCGCTTCCCGCCAGCGCTTTCAATTCGTTTTACATCTTCTAAACATGTTGCAATAACCTCTAGCATGAGATGACCTCTTTTCGTGCTTTTTTCTTATTATAACATTAGTAAAAATAAGAAGCCTAGCTTTCTCCTTTAAAACTTAAAAAAGAAGAATGAAAAGAAAGATTTTTTTATTGGCAACGATTATTGGTAACATCCTATTATTCATGTACACTCCTACCATAATGAAAAAACCCGTCATTTTGACGGACTTTTCTAATTTCAATCTTTTCTTTCCTCAGTTTTCATATCAATGCCTAATTGATCTTCCAATAACTTTACACCTTTCTTTGTAAGATGGACAGCTCGGTTCTTATCCGCTTTCATAATCCATCCCTGTTCAAAAAGCAGTTTTGCTATTGCAGATCCTAACCAACCAGAAATATGGTAGCGTCGTTCACTCCAATCAAGACAAGGTTTTGCAAATATTCTTCTCTTTATATCTGCCTCATCAACATTTATTCCAAAATTCAGAAACCATTGCTTACCTTGTTCCGTTACAATGTATTCTCCTTTCTCTAAAATGATAAATTCCTTATCTAATAATTTTTCGGTTATCTCTACACCGAGTTTACCTGCAAGATGATCATAACAAGTTCGAGCATAACGAATTTGTTTTAGTTGGCTTGATTGTTTTAAAGAGCGAACTTGAACTGTTGGTGCAATTGTCCCTAACTTTTCAAGCACTTCTGCAACTTCTTGATTAGCAAGTCGATAGTAACGATGTCTACCATGTTGTTCAACTGTAAGTAAATTCCCTTCTACTAATTTAGAAAGATGCGAACTAATTGTTGGATGTGACACTTTTGCCATATAAGCCAATTCACTAGCAGGTAGTGCCTGATTATTCATTAGACAATCTAAGATGATTGCTCTTGTAGGTTCAGCAATTAGTTTAGCTATATATGAGATATTCGGATATACATTCATATTTCGATGATACCCTAACTATTAAATTGATACAATTATTTTAAGTTTAATAGTAAAGGAGAATGTATTATGAATGTAATTGATCTTAGTATATTAAATTTGCAAGAAACGAGAAGGCGCTCAGAAAAATTATGGAATTCTCTTCCCGATAATTTTCTTAATTGGAAGCCTGATCCTGAGGCTATGTCCTTTGGTGAAATGATTCGTCACGTATGGAGCTCAACTTTTTACTATCATATGATTATAAAAAACAACGGTTCAATAAACGACATTCACATCCCGTATGATGACGAACCAATTACTTGTGTTAAAAAAGAGATTGAATTAGCACAATCATATTTTGCCGATTTCATAGAATATGTTCAATCAATAAGCATAGCCGAGCTAGATTCAAGACTTATTGATCGAAGTGATGTTGGCTATCAACGATATTTAGGTGATATGCTATTACGAATTGCCTATCATGATGCGGTCCATGCGGGTCAATTTTTACAATATTTGCGAATGGTTAACTTGGAAAGACCTTTAATTTGGGATTAAAAGTTTCTCAACTAACATTGCAATAAATATTCTTTCAGCCAATAACAATCAAAAATCATGATAACCATTTATATTAAAAATCTACATCTCAATTTGGTACGTCGTACACATAAAAAGCACGTGTTTGATTAGTAATCAAACACGTGCTTTCAAAACAACTATATTGTCCATAAACAATAAAATGCAAGTTAAAAAAACTACGACCGAAACGCCGCATCCGCTAATATAGATAGTGTTGCATCATCCATCGGCGGATTGTGCAATCCTGCTCTGACGTTTAAATAGTAACGATGAAGCGGATTTTTTTCTGATAAACTTTTTGCTCCTACGATGCGCATTGATTTATCCACTATGGATATCGCCGCATTTGTTACGGCGTATTTCACTGCCGCTAATTCTGCTTGCAGTGACAGTTTATCTTCTGCCTCATCGTATTTTTTCGCAATTTGATATAAAAAGACGCGAGCTTGCATAAGCTCAAGTTCTAATTCTCCAACTAATCTTCTAACATTCGGCAATAAACTAATAGAATGATTTAAACTATTTGGTTTGTATGATCCCGCAAATTGAACTGCATAATTTCTTGCTGATTGTGCAATTCCTAAATAACATGCTGGTATATGTAGCAACCAGCCAATACCCTTTTGTTTTACTTTTCCGCCCTTCACATCCGTAAAAAAGCGGCTTTCTATCTCTACATTTTGTAAGACAAGGTCGTGGCTAGCAGTCCCTCTCATTGCAACGCTATCCCACGTTTCTTCAATAGATACACCGAGTGTATTTCTTGGAATAACAAACTCACCAACTTCTTCTTGGCCTTCCATACTTGCTGAAATAATAAAATAATCAAGTACTGGCGCCATCGTTGTAAAAGTTTTTCTTCCATTTATAACCCACTTCTCGCCTTGTTGAACCGCTATTGTTTCTGGTTTGCCGCCACGCGTCGGACTCCCTGTTTTCGGTTCTGTTGCTGCCCTGTTAAAGAGCGCACCATTACGAACTTCTTCGCAAAACCATTTGAACATCTCATCATTCCAAGAGCGATTTTCCGCTAGCTCCTTCACAATGCCAAGATGCCAGCCAATCGATAATGCAGTAGCTCCACAGCCTTCCGCGATTTTCTCTTGAAATAAAACAAAGTCATATAAAGAAATCGCACTACCACCAAATTCCTTCGGTAACGTTAATTTCGTATATCCGATATCTTTCAAATCATTTATATTTTCATACGGAAATGATCCTAATTCACTTAGCTGATGCTCCCTTTCCATGAACTTCGGAATCAATTTATTTATTTTCTCAATAATTAAAGACTGTTCTTCTGTTTCAACAAATGAGAGTGCCATACTATAATCTCCTTTATCCCGCATTAACGGGCAGTAAAACTCCCACCTAAAAATTCAGGTGAAGCAAAGGAAGTTAGGTGGAAGATCAACTGCCCGTAAACGCCCGATTGGTTCAACTAATAATCAGTGAGAAACCCACCCACTGATTAAAGTTTCACTTTATGCTCGATTCATAAACCGTTCATTTTGTCATTATGATTATATGAAGCTACCTCTCTATTGTTTCACTATTCCGATAAAAATACAATGTTTTTGACTAATAAGAAAAGTTCCTATTTAAGGATAGATCCTTTTCTTATATTAGTCCCCCTTCAATGCTTTTAACGGCAAAGAGGTTACATATCCAATATACGAGAATAATTCTTTAAAGAAGAATGGTATTTCTGTATCTAACGTTTTATATGCTGATGTCGGCGTTGGTGAAGCATACGCTTCAATATTAATATGTTTTGCGATTCTCATTGCGCGTTTCATATGAAGTGGATCACTTACAATCGTGTATGTTTGTATACCGTTCTCTATTCCAACTTGCTTCGCATTTTTTAAATTTTCTTCAGTGAAAAGGGATTTAGTTTCAATTAAAATATCTTCCTCTTTTACACCTTGTTTCATTGCATATACTCTTGCAGTACGTGCTTCCTCAAGTTCTGCCTCGAACTTTGTACCACCTGTAAAAATAATCTTTTTAATATTTCCGTTCTTATATAAAGAAATCGCATGATTAATTCTTTCTTTAAATACAGGAGATGGTTTTCCGTTCCATGAAGCTGCTCCTAGTACGATACCAGCATCCGTTTTCACGTCATCATTTGCTTTAAAACGATAACTCCAAATATCGTAAGCTGCATAACTTACATATAAAATAGCAGAACAAATCATTAGTAAAAATACTTGAAAGATTCGTCTTTTCTTACTCTTCTTATTTTCTTTCATTTGTAATTGCCTCCGTACATCATCCATACTTCTATAAAAAACATTTATATCAAATCGTTTTGTTTGAGTTTATTTAAAAGAAGGAACTTTACTTGTTATTTATGTATAAAAGGGTTTTCATTTAAAATTGAGGATTATCAATTCATTTTCATTTGCGGTTTTCATTACATTTTTTAAATTCATAAGTTTATTACCATACAACTACATTGTAACGAATTTTTTCTCAGAAGGGAACGATGAAACAAAAGGAATTAAAATAAAGTAGCATTTTGTAAGAAAAAAGGTATATTTTTCATGCCTCACGAACAATATACCTTTCAAAACACGAATTATAACTTTTCTTTATACAACTCTAATTTTTCTAACAATTGTTCTTTTACGCCTGGCCATTCACTCGAGATAATACTGTACACCACCGCATCTCTCACATAACCATTCGGTAATTTTCTTTCATTTCTAAGCACACCCTCTTTTACTGCGCCTAACCTTTCAATTGCTCGTTGTGCTTTTTCATTTCTTGCATCCGTCTTAATTTGCACTCTCAGCATATGCAATTTTTCAAAAGCATACTGAAGAAGCATATACTTACACTCTGTATTTATACTCGTACGTTGCACACTCGGATGATACCACGTTTGCCCTAACTCAACTGTCTTATCTTCTACTGAAATATTATATAAACGTGTACTTCCTACAATCTTATTCGTCTGTTGATCTACGACTACGAAAGGTATTTGAGTACCTCTTCCGTAACCCTTTATCGCTTTTTGAACGTATTGTTGCATATCTTGCACACTATCCATTTTAGAGATTAAATACGCCCAAATATCTCGATTTCCTTCTACAATCGAAAACAAAGTTTCGACATCAGTATTATCCATTAACCGTAACTTTACTCTTTCGTGAATGATTTCCATTTGTAAGCCCCCTTTGTTGTTACTATATCATATAAAATAAAAACGTTTTATAATAATAAAAGAATATAATTGAAAGAATCATTTTTCGAATATACTCTGCATATCTAGGGTGGGATAGATCATCGATAAACATTAATATCGCAATTATAAAAAAGAAAATTCTGGTAAATCCCAATAAATTCTATATAATAATAAACGGGAGGGGATAAAAATGCTAGATCAAATTACTTGGGGAACGCCAGGCAGCTTATTATGCTTAGGATTCTTTTTTGCAGGACTAGGAATCTTCTTGAGAAGCATTACGTCATATACGAAAAATAAATAAAAATACCCCGCTTTTAATCAAAAGAGGCCTTCCTTTTACAGAAGGCTTCTTTTGTTATAGATTTATCTTTTTAAAACTTTAAAGCAACAAATAAGCAATCGGTGTAATAATCAGTAACGTTAATATCGTTCTTTGTACATAGAGAATAATAAGTTCCGATACTTTTAACGGAATATCTGTCGATAAAATACAAGGAATGGAAGCGGAGAAAAACAATATAGATGATACCGAAACAACCGCAATGACAAACTTTGTCACAAGTGGTGCACTTACAACTAAAAGAGAAGGTAAAAACATTTCCGCAATACCAACTGATGCTGCTTTAGCGGCTAAATCTGCTTCTGGTAATTGTAAAGCCCACGTAAATGGATGGAAAATATAGCTGATCCAATCAAATATTGGCGTGAATTTCGCTAAGACGATACCAATTAATCCTACTGACATAATAGATGGTAAAATTCCCATCGTCATAATAAAACCGTCTTTCAAATTCACTGCAATATTGTTCATAATGCTCGGTGCAGACTTTGATACTTCTAACGCATCCTCCCAAGCACGTTCTAGCATTTTTTCTTTATAAACAGGCTCTGGAAATCCTTCTTCTGTTACATATGTATCTGGTTTTCTACTAAGGGGCGGGATTCTTACGGTGATAGCAGTCACGATGAATGTTACAACAAGCGTAGTCCAAAAATAAACATTCCATAAATGCATAATATCTAATGTTTTTGCGATGATGATCATAAATGTAGCGGATACTGTAGAAAATCCTGTAGCGATAATTGCTGCTTCTTTTGTCGTATACTTTCCTTCTTTATACACACGATTCGTAATAAGAAGGGCAAGCGAATAACTTCCAACGAAGGAAGCAACTGCATCAATCGCCGATCTCCCTGGCGTATTCCATAATGGCCTCATAATCGGACGGCAAAATGTACCGATAAATTCAAGCAATCCATATCCAACTAATAACGCTAAAAATGCCGAACCAATTGGAACGAGCAAACTTACTGATATGACTAGCTTCTCATACAAAAACGGCCCAACATCTGGCGCAAAGAACCAAGCTGGTCCTACTTTTAAACAATATAATATGCCAAAAACAACGCCAACTACTTTTAAAATAGAAAAACAAATGTCTACGATAGATGCATTCCATTTCTTCGTATAAAATGGATAAATCGCACCAATCGCCATAACAAACAATGCATAATAAGGTACTACGCCTGGAACCGAAGCCCTAATCCACGATACGATATGATCAATCATAATAGACGATGCACCGTTTATCGTAACAGGAACGAAAAACATAAACACCCCAACGAGACTAGCAAGTATAAACCGAAGAATAATCCCCTTCTCTCGCCCTGTCTTAATTACATTACTCTTTAATTCAATTTCACTCAAAATTCGACACCTCCTATTATCTAAATATTCTGTATAATAATGTTGTATTCCTTCTTTCCATTTCTACTATTTAATCATATGAAAAAGCCTATTTTAAAATAGGCTTTTCTATTACCTCTCATAATCATCCACAAGCACTTGAATGATACGATAAGATTCTTCTGCTACTTTTTCATTACTACCCCTATTCGCATCATATGTAATTAACGCCTTCCAAAGTGCCCATCCTCTCGCTCTATTCCACGTTTCTTCATCCATGCGTAATACTTCTTTAAATACATTTCTACTATTTTCATCAAAAAACGTCCAAGCCATCGCTGCATCACAAGCAGGATCTCCTACGCCTAAAATACCAAAATCAATTACAGCACAAAGTTTTCCATCTTTAACGAGTAAATTACCCGGCGCTACATCTCCATGCACCCAAACTGGTTCACGATCCCATGTTGAACTAAGTGCTAAATTCCAAAGATGCTTTAATAATGCCTCGTCAAAAACATCCTTATTATTTTCAATAGCAGCTCTCGCCTCTTCATCATATACCGATATAAGTCCGCCCCTGTAAAAATTATGTGCTCCAGCTAAAGGGCCGTTACTCGCATCAATAGATTGTAATTCTACTAAAAACGATCCTAAGTCCGCCGCAAATTCACTTAAGTCACGAACATTTTCTTTCGTAACTGTATCCCCTTCTATCCACTTATTAATAGACCAAGGCCATGGATACGCTTCAGACGAATTCCCTTTCGCAATCGGTGTAGAAATTGGTAAAGAAAGTCCCTTACTTAATATAGGAAGCCAACTATTTTCTTTCTCTACTTGCGGTGCATATGCCGCATCACTTGGCAACCTTACACTCATCTTATCCCCTAGGTGAAACGTTCTATTATC